>CANGOT010000244.1 GCA_947455425.1 Chitinophagaceae bacterium
CAATGCTCAAAACCCATTACACGAAATAGAAAGAAACCAAATGTTAATAGCATCTGTAGCACCAGGCAACGCCATGAAGCCCAGGCTATATCCATCGAGCATGGATGAACAAAGTATTTTGGCATATACAACAACACCCTTTATTTGTATAGCTCCAGCATCGGTTTGGTTTACCAAGCAATATCCAACAAATAAATGGATGGAATTAACGAATGCATTAAAAAACAAAAAAATCTATTTACTGGGTGCAAACAGTGATTTGGCTTTGTGCAATGAAATTATTGCAAAAAGTAATCATCAAAATATAGAAAACCTGGCAGGTAAATTAAGTTTTTTACAATCGGCAGCATTAATGAAACATGCAACAATGAATTATGTAAATGATTCGGCACCTATGCACTTTGCTTCTTCAGTAGATGCTCCGGTAACTGCAATATATTGCTCAACCCTGCCATCATTTGGTTTTGGTCCATTAAGCTCAAATAGCAATACCGTAGAAACAAAAGTTCAATTAGATTGCAGACCCTGTGGACTGCATGGCAAGGCATCTTGTCCTAAACAACATTTTAATTGTGCTAATACCATTACAGTTGAACAACTAATTAACGCCTAAACCAATTAACAGATTAACAAAAGGGAATGCAAATAACTTTAACATCTTTCGATAGTTTCATCATAAAAAAAATAGCTGCAGCAGCTGAGGAAATGGGTGTTGAAACCTATGCTGTGGGCGGCTTTGTTAGAGACAAGATATTAAATAGAAAAACCAAAGATCTGGATATTGTTTGTGTTGGCGATGGAATTGCTTTGGCAGCAGCAGTAGCAGAAAAATTTAATCCCAAGCCCCATGTTTCTTTCTTTAAGAACTTTGGAACGGCTCAAATAAAAGTTAAAAATCAGACTACCAAAATACCAACCACCAAACGCCAGGCATCTGATGACAATAAAGATGAAGCAGCAACCAAAAACGAAGATTTCTTTGAGATAGAATTTGTTGGAGCAAGAAAAGAAAGTTATAGAAGTGATAGCAGAAAACCATCTATAGAAACAGGCTCCATCAACGACGACCAAAATCGTCGTGACTTTACTATTAATGCACTGGCTATTAGTTTGAATAAAGAAAACTATGGCGAGTTGGTTGATCCATTTAACGGTGTTGAAGATATTTCATTAAAAATAATTAAAACACCACTTGAACCTGATACAACTTTTAGTGATGACCCGCTTAGAATGATGCGAGCCATTCGCTTTGCAACACAACTTAACTTTAATATCAATAGTGAAACGTTTGAATCTATTTGCAGAAATGCCGAAAGAATTAAAATTATTTCACAAGAGAGAATTACAGATGAGTTGAATAAAATAATGATGAGCGATACCCCATCAATTGGTTGGGATTTGCTCAGCAAGAGCGGTTTATTGCAAATTATATTCCCTCAAATGATGGCACTGCATGGTGCAGAAAATGTTGATGGCAAAGGGCATAAAGACAATTTTTATCATACCCTGCAAGTAATAGATAATATTTGTCCTAATACACAAAACCTTTGGCTACGTTGGGCTGCATTGCTGCACGATATTGGCAAGCCAGCAACTAAAAGATTTGAAGAAGGTCATGGCTTTACATTTCATGGCCACGAAGTTGTGGGGGCAAAAATGGTTCCTAAAATATTTGCCCGATTAAAGTTGCCCATGAACGAGAAAATGCGTTATGTGCAAAAACTGGTTGACTTACACTTGCGACCCATTAGTGTTACAAAAGAAAATATTACTGATAGTGCTATTCGCAGATTATTATTTGATGCTGGCGAAGACATAGAAGACCTTATGACGCTTTGCAAAGCAGATATTACCAGCAAAAACAAGTTTAAAGTAAAACGCTATTTACAGAATTTTGATCTGGTGCAGGAACGTATGAAAATTGTAGAAGCACTCGATAAACTTCGCAATTGGCAACCACCAATAACTGGTGAATTGATTATGCAAATATTTGGGTTGAAACCCGAAAAGCGAGTTGGGATTATTAAAGATGCTATCAGAGAAGCCATACTTGATGGCGTGATAAAAAACGATTATGAAATTGCTTATAATTTTATGTTGCAAAAAGGAGAAGAACTCGGCTTAGCTCCAATAACATAAATACGTTTAGCCTTTATACATTACAATTTCTTTCTATATTTAAGAATTAAATATTCTAAAATAAGACAATCATTAAAAGCACTACAATACCATTTATATTGAGTTACATCCATACTATTCGCAAGCTTTTTTATGGTATTGTTAAGATGTCCAAATAAATGTCCGGTATAATAAACAAAGTTGGTTGTGTTTAAACTACCCTCAATAATATCATCTTTTAAGTCAAATGCCGGAGGTACTACATTCCATTTTAACAAAGCCGACGATAACATTATTTTATACATTATATTATCTGCTTTAGAGAGAGATTTTAACGCATCGTCTATCAAAGCTGGTTTTCTATTTTCAAGTTCTATCAGTTGCTTTGTATCTGTTAATCGTGCAATATGATATAACAGTACTGGGGTATAAGCATAGTAGGGAGAAATATAAACTGGTTGTTTTAGATAGTATTTATTATCAATCATACTAAGCAATAATTGGTATGTGGCACTATCTGCTTTTTGCCAGGGCAACTGATATTTATTTACGAAAGATAAAATATTGCAATGCACCCCAAAATCAAAGTCAACAGGCATTTTAACACCATACCAGGTTGAGTAAGCAGTTGTATGTTTATATTTTTTAAAGGTATTTTTTATTGTTGAATGTTTGCCATTAATAAAATTCTGCATCAGCAAATGGGCTTTACCAGCAGTAGAGTCATTAACATTTAGAACAGATAAAATCATGCTGGTATCATCTAAATCATCGGGCAAAGCAAGACTGTTTTTAAATTTGCTTAACACATGATCATTCGGAAAAAAACTCCCGCCATTAGCTGTTTGCCAAAAGTTATAACTCAATCTTCCTTTGGGATTTTTATAGTAAGGGAATGCTCGTTTAGCACGATTGATAATGGTATCTGCCATAACACTTTCATCGCTATTAAGATTGGGCTTTAAATCTTGTAAAGTATACGCAATAAGTGCCGTATAGAAAATATTATTATCCTCTTTTAAAGAAGTATTGTTGTTGTGCTGACGATAACAAGGAAAACTTCCTTCCACAAAAAAATCAGTGTCTGTTACTTGTTTTTTTAATAAGTTCTCGAAAAGTTTGGGAATCAGCAAGCTATCGTTTGAAAAACCCCAAACAGATGTTACTAAAGCAAGAAGAATAAAGCCCAAACGCATCCTGCAAATCTATGGTTAAAGCTAAATACACACTACTTTTCAACATTTATAGTTGTAACAACTGCAACTTATTAACGAATTGTTAAGTAAATCATTCAACCACCTACATTTGTTTTATGATGATACCACATATAGCGTGGCAGATAGTATTTTACGCATTTTGTGCAGTAACTGCCATTCAGGTTTTTTATTATGTATTCTTTTTTGTTAGACTGGCTTTTTATAAAGAAAAACAAAAAAAAGCTATCAACCAGCACCCTGTTTCAGTAATCATTTGTGCAAAAAATGAAGCTGAAAATTTAGCAAAGAATTTACCCGGCATTTTGTTTCAGGATTATAAAACAACCCATGAAATTATTGTGGTGAATGATAATTCTGAAGATGAGAGTAAATACATTATAGACGAATACAAAAAGGATTTCAAAAACCTTAATGCCATTGAATTAAGTCATGAAGCTCTTTTAATTCAGGGTAAAAAATATCCATTGAGCATGGGCATTTTAAGTAGTAAGTATGAGACACTTTTACTTACCGATGCCGATTGTGTACCTTCAACCGAGCATTGGATCACACAAATGCAAAATGGATATAGCGAGGGCATTGAAATAGTTTTTGGATATGGTGCTTATAATAAATTGCCAGGCATTTTAAACAAATTAATTCGCTTCGAAACTTTTCATACCGCATTGCAATATCTTTCGTATTCTTTAGCTGGTATGCCATACATGGGTGTTGGCAGAAATTTAAGCTATAAGAAAGATGTGTTTAAACGCAATAAAGGTTTTTCATCAATCAATCATTTGCCAAGTGGTGATGATGATTTATTTATTAATCAGGTTGCAACAAAAACTAATACAGCGATCGTAATTAATAACGAATCTTATACTATAAGTGTTCCTAAAAGAACTTTTAGTGATTGGATGAAACAAAAGAACAGACATTACACTACAGCAAAATTTTATAAACCGAAACATAAGTTCTTATTAGGCCTTTATAGTGCTAGTTTCTTTTTATTCTATCCACTGCTGGTGGTAAGTATAATTTTCTTTAATTGGTGGATGGCACTTGCAGTATTCAGTGTAAGATTTTTATTGCAAG
>CANGOT010000245.1 GCA_947455425.1 Chitinophagaceae bacterium
AAATGCCCAAAGTTTTGAAGGGATGATAATTGTAAATCGGCCAGCGACCAGCGTAAATCTTTGGCATGATTAGGTGCAGGCACCACTATACACTTCATTTTGGCCGCTTTGGCAGCAATCATTCCATTGATAGAGTCTTCGAAACAAATACAATTTTCGGGATTACTTTCTAAAGCTGTTGCACAGTTGAGATACACTTGTGGATTGGGTTTGCCGTAGGGTAAATCTTGTGCCGATGTAATGGCTTGTAAATATTTTCTGATGCCCGCCATTTCAACTACTGCATCAATTAAATTATTAGGAGAGGAGGTGGCTAAACCTATTTTAAAATTTTGTTGAACAAAAAAATTGAAGATGTAATCTACTCCATTCATGATGACACCCTTTGTTTTTACTTTTTCTATTACTAAATCAACGATCATTTTATCCCAACTTGGAATAAGGGCAACATCCATTTTAAAATAGTTAAACCAATATTGTAAAAACTCGGCAGTTCTTAAACCTATTGTTTTATCATATTCTTCTTTAGAAATGGTAATGCCATTGGTGCTAAAAATATCGTTGGCTGCTTCTTGCCACAATGGTTCGCTATCTATTAACAAACCATCCATATCAAATATTACGGTATTTAATTTCATTTTATTTTTTATTGCTTTACTCTACTAGCCCTTCATTGCAGTGTGAATATAATAATAGTTAAATGCAATATAGGTAACCAATAGAATTTGTGCAATAATAAAGTCAAACTTATTTGCTTTTTTAATTTTATCTTTTTTAACCATTTGTAAAGCAATTGCAGAGCAGGCCACAACAGCAAAAATAAAAAATAGTGTTATGCCATGCAGGGTGTCTACAAGCGTTAAAGAAGTTGAATCGGGCAAAGAAGAATCAATAATATACTTGTTACCAACTGCTGCAAACAGTGCACCTACACTAAGTCCGAAGCGGGAGTCAATACTATCTGCATGAATATAAAAACATATATAGGCAATTAAGAAAGCAACATACATTCCTATAAACATTTTCCAGAATAATTCACTGACGTCCCTTCCAATGCCAATTCTTACTTTAAAATTACTGTATTCCGAGTGAGGTTTTTTTAAGCTGGTATCACCAAAATTTGTTTCATAGACTTTTATTTCCGTAGTCATTTTAAAACTGTCAATATTCCATCCTTTGAGAACAAATCTGGGGTCATAATGATTGCCTAAAGTATCTGCAACGAAAACTAATTCTTTAGAATCGAATTGAGAATTTTCGATAGAAAGCCTTAGTTTCTGACGATCGAATGGAAAGTTATTTATTTTCCAGTTGTCTTTCATTAAACATTGCAGTTTCATCAATAAATAAACCTTTCCATTGGATGAATCAATTGTAGAAAATGATTTTGTGAAACTTTTTGCTTCGGGTATTTCGAGATTTTGTAAAAAATCAAACTCTTTTCTTTTATAGGTAAGCCATAACCAAAGATTAATATCATATTGGTTTTGCTTGAAATCTATATCGTGAATACTGGTAATGTAAATGCCCGCTTTTACTGTGTCTGGTATGGTGTTACCTGCAAAAGATTTTGTATTTGATAGAAAAAGGAATGAGCAGCATACAATAAGAATGAATATGTTTCTTTTCATATTGAATTGGTTTGTTATTAAAGATGGCAAGTTAATCGTTTGATACAATATACGATGTGTTTATTTCAACCAGTTTGCCTTCACATATTTCTAAAGCAATTTATTTTCAACCACATACTTTTGCAGCCTATGCCTATCAATACACAACTACAAACCCGAAGCAATAATATTTGCGAATTATGCAGTAGCACCGATGAAAATTTAACAGCTTATGCTGTGCCACCAAAAACTGATGAGTCAGCAGATAATCAAGTGGTGCTTTGCAGCAATTGTTTTAACCAAATATCCAATTCAAATTATACCGATACTAATCATTGGCGTTGTTTAACAGGAAGCATATGGAGTGAAGTGCCAGCAGTGCAAGCTCTTTCTTATAAAATATTAACAAAACTTAATAGCGAAGATTGGGCAGCAGAAACCCTGGAATCCGTTTTTCTTGAAGAGCCAGTAATTGATTGGGCAAATGCTGAAGATAATATTGCTGCATCTAAAGTTGTTCATAAAGATAGTTTTGGTGTTGTATTAGAAACAGGCGATACTGTTATACTTACACAAAACCTTAATGTGAAAGGTGCAAACTTTATAGCCCCCAAAGGAACCACTGTTCGCAAGATTAGACTTGTTCCAGATAATGCAGAACAAATTGAAGGAAAGATTGAAGGGGATACAATTGTGATTCTTACAAAATACGTTAGAAAATCAGTGTAGTGTTTTAAGTTAAAATTTCGCAAGTGATTAAGGGTATCAATAAGTTAATATTTGTTTTTGTAATGACAATTTTTATAGGTTGTCAGCAGAAACCTGTATCAAGTACTTTGCAGGAAGGAGATTTGCTTTTTCAAGATCTAAACTGTGGACCTTTATGCGATGCCATTGAAACAGTGACACAAGGTGTAGATGGGAAAAGCTTCTCTCATTGTGCCATGGTGGTAAAACAAAACGATTCATTGAAAGTTGTTGAAGCCATTGGTGGAAAAGTTCAGATAAATTCTCTTTATAACTTCTTTAAAAGGAGTGAAGATACGCTCTCCATCAAGAACATAACCATTGCACGAACAAACAAATTAAACGCTGAAAGTTTAAGGCAAGCTTCAGATTTTGCATTGAAACAAGTTGGTCAACCTTATGATGATGCGTTTATTTTAAATAACGGCAAATGGTATTGCAGTGAATTAATTTATGAAGCTTTTAAAACCGCCAATCAACAAAAAGAGTTTTTTTTATTAGCTCCCATGACCTTTAAAGACCCTAATACAAAAGACTTTTTTCCGGCTTGGGTAGAATATTACAAGGAACTACATCAGCCAATTCCTGAGGGAGCATTAGGAATAAATCCTGGTTCTATATCCCGTTCCGATAAATTAAGTATCCTGAAAATAAAACAATTGAAGTTTTAGCAATAAATTCTGGTAGATATAATCTGTAGAATATTTATTTTTTATTATTTCCCCCTATCTTCGCCGCCGAAATAAAAAAACAAAACACAATTGCGTGTTAAATAAAACACAATCAGATGTCAATTACTAAAGAAAAAAAATCAACAATTTTTGCCCAATACGGCGGCAATGCAGCAAACACTGGCTCTATAGAAGGTCAAGTAGCTTTGTTAACAGAACGTATCTTAGATATTAGTGGTCACTTAAAAGCTAACAAAAAAGATTTTTCTACACAACGTGGTCTTATGAAGATGGTTGGTCGTAGAAAAAGATTACTTGCGTATCTGCAAAAGCATAACCTAACTGGTTATCGTCAACTTATCGAAAAATTAGGATTAAGAAAGTAAAAGCCTGCCTCAGAAAGAGGAGTTAGGATTTTTTTATCGGTCGTTACTTTTTTAACTTCAACTTTAATATTATTCCCAACTTCTTAAAAGGTGTTGGGAATTTTTGCTTTATTCTCATTCTATTTCGATTCAATTAAATATCATTAACCGATAATTTAATGTGTTTCCTAGCACATTATTGCATTATCAAATTATCACATTACAAATGTTATCACAACCTATACAATCAACTTTCACTTTACCTAATGGTAGTGAAGTTATTTTAGAAACAGGCAAGTTAGCTCGTCAAGCTGATGGAGCTGTAACTGTTCGCCAAGGCAACTGTATTATTTTAGCAACCGTTGTTGCAAACAAAGAACCTAAAGAAGGACAATCTTTCTTTCCTTTAAGCGTAGATTACCAAGAAAAATTTGCTAGTGCGGGTCGAGTTCCAGGTTCTTTCTTTAAAAGAGAAGCAAGATTAAATGACTACGAAATTTTAACAAGCCGTTTAGTAGACAGAGCTTTACGTCCTTTATTTCCTGAGGATTATTTATGCGATGTACAAGTGTTAATTACACTTATTTCAAGCGATCCTGAAATTATGCCAGATGCAATGGCCTGTTTAGCTGCATCTGCTGCAATAGCTGCTTCAGATATTCCTATTAAAGAAATTATTAGTGAAGTTAGAGTTGCAAAGATTGATGGACAATTAGTAATAAACCCAACTCGCTCTCAATTAGAAAAAGCTTCTTATGAATTTATTATTGCTGCTACCGAAAAGAACTTGATGATGGTAGAAGGAGAAGCAAAAGAATGTAGCGAAGAAGAATTGGTAGAAGCATTACAAGCTGCACACGATGCAATTCGTGTTCAAATTAAAGCTCAGGAGGAGCTAAGAGCTAAAAAAGGAATTACAACAAAAAGAGATTATAAAAAGCCTGAGCAAAACGAAGAAATTCAACAAAAAGTTGCCGCTTTTGCAAAAGATAG
>CANGOT010000246.1 GCA_947455425.1 Chitinophagaceae bacterium
GGATGAAGAAAAAAAAGCGAAGATTCTAAAGTACTATTTATGTTCGAAGAAACATTACTTGATAAAATAATTCCAATACTCTACTACTGCTGGGGGATTGACGTAAGTATAGGTAACTTTATCATAAATTGAAAAAGCTCCAGCTGCACAAGCTATTATTTCGCTGTAGGTAGTATCACTTCCATTATTATGAGTTTGAACCAGTTTATTTCCACTAATAAAATAGTTGTCGTTATATACTTGACCATTTGCATCGGTAGTAATTACTTTTCCATTTGCTAAAAATTCTTTAAACATTCCCTGATTATAAAAAGTATCATAAGGACTACCCTGACTGCCTGTAGTGATGGTTTTATACCAAAGCCATTTGCCAAGTATTAAATTTTTATAATCGGGAGTCGTAATGCTTTTATCTTCTTTCTTGCAAGCAAAAAAGAAATTGGTGCTTAATAGTGCGATAAATAATAATGCCTTTGTCTTTTTTATTATAATCATGTTTAAAAATTGTGTTCAATCAGTTTTAGATTATCGTTTTCGGGGTATTGCGTTCTTGCCATTCGGGTAACTAGTATCGTATATTTTTTGCCACTCTCAAAAGTGCAAGTAAGCCCAGGTATACTGGCGATTACAGGAGTTTGTTTATACGTTCCTGCAGGAATGGTGGTAAATTGTAATAGCGTTGGGTTTGTAATATTGTCTAAATAAAACCTGCCTTGTGCTGTCAAATCTATTTGGTAATTGTTATTATTCATAACAACCCTTGGTATCATTTGTTCAGGAGTTTTGTTATTCTCATTAGGACCCACAGTTGGTGCAGCAACAATAAATCTCAATTTAGCATAACCAATTGCTGGGGGATTGAAATCAGTTTCTTGTAATACCAGAGGTTTGTTAGCAAAGCTATTGGCGGCTATTGGCTTGGAGACTGTAACAATACTATATACGCTTTTTGAAGCAATGTTAAATGTTGTGTCGTAAAAGGTAATTGGAATATAGTTTTTATTGCTGCTAAGCTGAAAATACTGCAAGTGTAAATTACTGCTATCTAGTAATACAAATGCTTTAGCACTATCGTTAGAAATAATGGTATCCAAATTATTAGAAGTAATATGCCATTGATCTCTTACACTAATGGATGTAGTAATATTACTATTAATGCTACTAAATTCAACTTTTGTTTTGTTGCTTGTTGAAGTCGGGGGCTTAAGTGCAGTAAATTTTGTACAACCTACAATTGTCATGATGAGGTTGATATTGCTATAAAGTTTCAGTCATGAGTGACTAAAACTTATTGCATAAATAAAACAAAGAAGTCAATTGGTATATAACTGCTACAATGAATCATAGGTAGATTGTTACGCCCTATTTACTTTTCTTGTTACTCTGTGATTCTTATGATCACGTCTCTCATCTTTAAAGTTATTATTTCTATTCTGATTTCCTTTTACCTGCATATTCCCCCGGCGATTATGTGATTAGTTTCAAATTCTATTGTTTATCAATAACAAGTATGATTGATCAAATTAAAACTTCTTACAATTTCATTATGTGTGAAAGATGCAAGTCTTACTGATACTTATGTAAAGCTCTTGTACATTAGTAAAGTCAATTTTGTTGTGTCTTCTTTTAAAAATATTTTCAATGCATCTAAAACTTTGATAGCTTATCTAAATAGTGTTTTTAAAGATGCCGGCAATGTTTCATTGTTTACAATCAGGTTTTTTAAAGAGGCTGTTAAACCTCCATTTGAAATAAAAGAATTTGTTAAACAGTGTTACTATATCGGCTATAAATCATTAACATTAGTTGGTATTACAGGATTTATAATGGGTTTGGTACTAACTATTCAATCGCGACCAACAATGGCCAAATTTGGTGCAGAGTCTTGGTTGCCTGGAATGGTTGGACTTTCAATTATTAAAGAAATAGCACCAGTTATAACTGCATTAATATGTGCAGGAAAAATCGCTTCTGGTATTGGTGCAGAACTAGGTTCAATGAAGGTTACAGAGCAAATAGATGCGATGGAAGTATCAGCCATAAATCCTTTTAAATACTTAGTGGTAACAAGAATTGTGGCCACAACTTTAATGGTGCCTTTATTGGTTTTTTTCGCCGATGGAATAGGACTTTTAGGAGGATTTATGGGTATTAATATCCATAGCGATTTTAGCTTATACCACTACTTTTCTAAAGTATTCGATTCATTAGAATTTATTGATGTATTACCTGCTGTCATTAAAACTTTTTTCTTTGGTTTTTTTATTGGATTGATTGGTTGCTACAAAGGTTTTACAGCAGTAAATGGTACAGAAAGTGTTGGTAAAGCTGCTAATACTGGAGTTGTGGTTGCATCACTCACCATTTTCATTATCGATATGTTGGCAGTGCAATTAACAGATTTGTTGTTCTAAAAAATAATAATGCAAGAAGAAATAAATGCGAGTGCAGTAATAAACATAAAAGGTTTGTGCAAATCTTTTGGTGAAAATAATGATGTGTTAAAGGGTGTAAACCTTTCAGTGAAAAAAGGAGAGAACCTGGTAGTAATTGGCAAATCAGGTTCTGGAAAATCTATTACTATAAAATGCCTGGTAAGGTTAATTGATGCTGATAAAGGTGTGATAAAAGTGTTTGGTACTACAATCAATAATCTTGGTGAAAAAGAGTTGAATGCCATACGTATAAGAATTGGGTTTCTATTTCAAAATTCAGCTTTATATGATTCGATGACAGTAAAAGAAAATCTTGCGTTTCCATTAATGAGGCACTCAACAAAATTATCTCTAAAAGAGTTTGATGATGCAATTAATGAATCTTTAGAAAGTGTAAAATTAATTGAGGCAAAAGATAAAATGCCATCTGAGTTATCGGGTGGAATGAGAAAGAGGGTAGGGTTGGCAAGAACCCTTATTTTAAAACCAGATATCATGCTATATGATGAACCCACAACAGGTCTGGATACTATTACATCAAGAGAAATTAGTCACTTAATCTTAGAGATTCAAAAGAAAAATAAAACAAGTTCTATTATCATAACGCATGATATGACTTGTGCAAAACTTACTGGTGATAGAATTGTAATTTTAAGAGATGGAATTATTTATGCCGAGGGAACCTATGATACGCTTGAAAAAAGCGAAGATGAATGGGTGCGTTCTTTTTTTATTTAATAGTAAAATTATGTTATGAATAGTGAATCAAACTTGGTTAAAAAGCTTGGAATGTTTGTAATAATAGGTTTGTCACTATTTGTTATAACCATCTACTTTATTGGAAAACAAAAGAACTTATTTGGGGCTAACTTTCATCTGAGGTCGCAATTCAAAACTGTGGGAGGATTAAAGGTTGGAAATAATGTTCGTTTTTCGGGTATTAATGTAGGAACTGTTGATGATATAAAACTAATAACAGATACTTCTGTGATAGTAGATATTATTATACAAAAAGAAATACAACAGTTTATTAAATCTGATGCCACAGCCAGCATTGGCACAGATGGTTTAATGGGTGATAAAGTGCTTACAATTTTTTCGGGAACTTATGCAAATAGTATTGTAAAAAATAATGCGATGATTGGCTCTAAGAACGCTGTTGAAATTGAAGATTTGATGATTAGTTTAAAAAGTAGTGTTGATAATGTTGCTATTATTACTTCAGAAGTTGCGAAGTTCAGTTCTAAATTAAATAATGGTAATGGGGCTTTGTCAAAACTAATTAGTGATGAAACTTTTGCAAATAGTTTAAAAGCAACGCTCACTAACCTCGAAAAAAGTTCCGATGAATTCGCAAGGTTCACAGTTAAAATAAATAATGGAAAAGGTGCTTTGTCTAAGATTATAAATGATGAAAAATTCGGTGCTAAATTAGATTCTTCAATGACCAATCTACAGGCAGGAACGAAGCGTTTAAATGAATCTATCGATGCTGCTCAGCATAATTTTTTATTGAAAGGCTACTTTAACAGTAAGAAAAAAAAGGAAGAGAGAAATTTAAAAATTCAAACTGAGTTGAAGATGAAAGATAGTTTGAATAATGCTGATAAGCCAAGATAAGAATTGAATAAATGCTTAAATGTGTGAATTATGCAACTATATCTTTAAACTATACAATCCCACTAATTTTAAATGGAAGACCTTTGTATAGTACAATTCAAAATCAGCATCTGAAACTCTTCATAAAATATATGGTCAGCATTCGTTGTAAAATGATGGTGAAAGAAGTATTAAAAAGTCTTGGACTTCATTTTATTGTAGTAGACTTAGGTGAAGTCGAAATCATGGAAAATATTTCTACAGAGCAACGCGAAGCATTAAGAATGGCATTGTTTGATATTGGACTTGAGTTAATGAATGATAAAAAAGCAGTATTAA
>CANGOT010000247.1 GCA_947455425.1 Chitinophagaceae bacterium
CACTGGTAGCTCCTGACAAACCAGTAACCTTAAAAGTTCCATTCACTAGCATGGCACCATTGCCAACCTTAAAGGTATCGGTAGTTTGATTGGTTATGAAGGTTCCGTTTACAGTTAATGTAAATCCTGTTGTAGAAGCCATTGTTGCTGTAGATGCAAAAGATAAAGTATGATTGGTGGCGATAGTAAAACTATTATTCATGGTTAAAGTACCTGCAACAGAAATATTACCAGCTGTAGATTTCCCGTCTACACCGCTAACAGTTAAACCATTATAAGAAAACCCAGGAATTGCTTGTGAAGATGAAGTGCCATTTAATACAATGGTTCCTGCATTTGCACTAAAACCACTACCCGGTGTAAAGGTTCCAGCAATGTTTGTGGTGCCAGAGAAAGTTCTGGTGCCACCACCACTTAAGATTAAATTGCCGTATGAGGTTGGTGCAACAACTTGTGTTCCTGAACTGGCTGCATATTCAATTGTGCTACCAGTAGAAATTGTTCCAAAAGTAGGAACCGTATTTGTTTGTATTTGTAAAGTTGCTGCGTTGCCAACGTTCACCGTTGGTGCAGTAAACACACTTGTTGCATTAAAAGTTACTGCATTGGTGCCATCACCTATTGCTACAGAAGACCCGGCTCCACTTACGTTCCAGGCACCACTCATGCTTGCACCTGAATTTATTAAATTAAATGTTTGTCCGGCTGTAGTAAAATCTGTTGGTTGAGAACCACCAACTCCATTGGTATTAGTACTCCAATTGGCAACATCGTCAACATTGCTATTGGGTTTATTATAAAAAATAGATGCAGCAGATAAAATATTAGTGGTACTACTAGCTGAACTAGAGCTGGCACAACCATTTGCACTATATCCAACAGTAATCGTTTTACTGCCTGTAGTTAGCCATTTAAGTGTAACTGTATTATCTGTTGACGAAATACCACCACTTGTTATTGAATAATCTGTGTTCAATACATAAGAGCCAAAATCCCATACATAACTAGATTTACCACTTTGTGTTGTATAAGTTACATCTACACCTTGGGTAGAATTTGCTGCTGGGGTAGTGGTAAATGTTGGAGAAGGCAAAGCCGTTACAGTAATTGCACCAGACTGGTTTGTTGTAGCAGTACAACCAGAAGAACTTGCCACACAGTAATAATATAAAACACCAGATGTTGTATTTGATGGAGTATAACTTGCATTTGTAGCACCCGAAATTAATGTTCCTCCGCTATTGCTATTGCTTGCATTACTATACCATTGATAGGTTGGTGTTGGTGTACCAGTCGCTGCTGCTGTTAAAGCAGAAAATGCTGTACCATTTTGACAGGTAGTTTGCGTTCCTGTTGCTGGTTGTGTTGTAATTGTAGGTGCTGTACAAGATACATATGTTTGAACTGTAACAGCTACCATACCTGCATTTCCATTCACTACTAGTTTAATAACCTTACTACCAGTGATTGCTGGTAGTGTAAAGTTCGCTGTAGCACAACTACCATTGGTTCCTGAAGTAGATGTTGCTACAACAGTACCAGAATTTGCAATAGTAAGTCCCTGTGAGTTTACCAGATAATAAGCCACAGTTCTGCCCCCTCCATTATTGTAATATTTTACAGATAATGTACCTGCACTTGTTCCCCCTGAATTATTGGTAAAAGCTATGGAAGGTAAATCCATAAATCTATTACTTCCTGCCATACCAACTTCCCCTGTATCTGATGTGCAACGTGCTTGAGTTGTACTAATCGTTACGGCACTTCCCCCACCAAAAACACAACCATTCTGTGTGTAGTTGCTACTGGTGCTAGTTCCTGTTGATGTGTTTGCTGTCCATCCATTAGCTGTTCTAATAGTGGTTTGGTATGCTGTGGTTAGCGATTGAGCTTTTGCACCAGCTACCAATGCAAGTGTCATCAAAACAACACTTAGAATTTTTGTAATTCCTGTTTTCATATTTATTTTTTTAGTTAGTGAATAAAAAGTAGAAGATGATAAAATAACACTATCATCTGATATAAATGGCATCGTTTTCATATTAAAATTAGTCAAACAATCAAGTGGGGGTAATTCAATATGTAAAGTTAATCAAGGCTGATTTTATATATATCTTCATTTATGCAAACGCTGCCGATAACGTTTACAAATTTTGTAAAAATACCCTTCTAGAAAGTGTCATATACATACACTTTGCATGAATGCAGCTATCAGTTACATACATGTAAAAATGCCTGTGGTTTTTAGGTAGTGTTAAATAAAAATGGGGGAGGAGCTAGGTGCTCTTATCTTTCTACAATTAGTTTACTGGTAAGTGTTTCTCCATTAATAACTAATTTCACCAGATAAACTCCATTGCTTAAGTTGCTACTCACATTTACCGCACCATTTGTTGTCATCACATTTTTATTGATGAGTACTTTGCCTGCTAAGTCTGTAACTTGCAATGGCAATGAATAGTTGTAGTTATTGTTTAGTTTTAAGGTAAAATTATTTCTTGCTGGATTAGGGTAAATAGTAAACTTGTTATTAAGCGGAAGGTGTATAGAGAATATTTCGCTATAGCTAAACTTACCGTTTCTATCAACTTTTTTTATACGGTAGAAAACTCTTCGGCCTCTGATATTTTCGGTAGGTTCATTCAAAGAATAATTTCTCAAACCCACAGCATTGACTGCAGTTAGATTCGTATAGTTTGTGCCATTGAAACTTCTTTCAACCTCATAATGACTTAAATTCATTTCTGCATCTACTTCCCAGTTTAGTACGAGATCATTGCCATTTATTTTGCCGGTAAAGTATAAAATGTCTACAGGTAAAATAGCTAATCCGGGGCAGTTGGCATTCCAAACAGAGTCAACATACTCTGGATGATCCACAAAAGGATTTCTATTGCCCTGAAAACTATAAGCACCATCATTTCTCGTTTTCTCTTTGCTGCTTACCGGATCGAGATGATGCCAACGCAACATCATTTTTAAAAAAGGAATGGTTACAGAAGGGTAGGTGTTATAACCAAATGCCTGTACTGCTGTTGCATTTGCTGGCCATGTAGACATATCATCTTCATATCTTGTAATAAAATAAAAAAAAGAACGAGCTACATCTCCTTTAAAAGAATCAATAGGTTCAAACACTTTATTGGAAATGGCATCACCAGTAATGCCTGCAATCGCCGAAGAGCCAATTTTGGTGCCGTTCATGAACGTATTGGAGGCATTTAAGACCTCTGCATAAGGCATTTCACCACGTTTGCCATTTACATATTTATCTGTAGGAATAACAAACAAATAATCAGTAGCAACACCATTATTGCTGGTATTGCCATTAAACCAGCTCTTGGGTACACTATGTTCTTTATTATATAATTGCCCCTCTGCTGTTCCCAATGTGCCATTATCCTGCTGACCACCAGAAGTTACTGGGCCAGGCGTAAATTGATAAGGATCTGTACCCCCGGGATTAGCCGAATAAATATCGTAAATTACATTTGTAGAGCCAGAACCTACAGTTCTTGGTTTGATATCGGTTAAAGCATATTGATTCCAAAGTGCCGAATAGCTTTTGGGGCTGTTACCATTTGTGGTTATTTTTTTTAATGCAGTTTTCAAAGAAGCACAGGATTTGCCAATGGCACTATCGTAGTAATGGGCAGGTTGTGCAATAGTGATTACAGATACTATTGAAAAAGCAATTACTGCATATATTTTACTCAAGAAATAATTCATATTAAAAACAAGCTAAGTCGACAAATGTAAGATAAAGATTTTATGGAAGATCTAAAAAAGCAAATAAATAACCAACAGATTGTTGTGTGAATACAGCTTCGTATTTGCTTAAAAGAAGGGAATAATTCTATGAATCAAGTTGCAAATAAGCTATTGTTATATTACTATGATGATAGAGCTGACCCTTGCCTTGAATGTAACTTATTTAAAGCGTGTATCTTATAAACTTGATGGCTTCATTAAAAAGCCTCCGATGTTTTGCAACATCGGAGGCTTTTTAATGACTCACGGTCTTTCGGTCTTACCGACTATTCTCTATTCCACTATCAACTTCTTCGTAGTCTTTCCTTCACTGGTAATAATACTCACCAAGTAAAATCCTTTGCTTAAGTTAGAAACATCAACATTGTTATTGCCCATACTTAATGGTTGTTGTTTTATTTGCTTGCCATGTAAGTCAGTTACTACAATACTTCCACTACCCATTAACGTTTTAACTGATAAACTTACAAATGATTTAGCAGGATTAGGATACATTGTAAATTCATTACTACTTACTAATTGCTCGTTACTATTTGCTTCTTTATGTCCAGGACAAGCTACCACTGTTCCAACTACACTTCTACTGTTGCTG
>CANGOT010000248.1 GCA_947455425.1 Chitinophagaceae bacterium
CACAAACTACGGTAGTAAGAAGAAGTATCTTTTTCATAAATGCGTTTTTATATAATGACTTTAAAAGAAATAAAAACATTGCAAAGGAATATTTTTTATTCGAAAATTTTGCATCGAACTTGCTTCATAAGAAAACACGACTAAGATTTATCAACTTAAACTGGAGTAAAATCAACATTAATTTAAGCTGAATACAAGTTTGAATCTTAAACTTAAAACCCTTCTATATTTGCACACTAACACTTGTTCGTATGGAAAATATGGCCTTTAATAAAAATGAAGATTGGATGAAACTGCTTTTAAGCGATGCAAAACAAAAGCTTGAAAAAATTAAATTAGGCGGTGGCAAAAAATCTATAGATAAGCAACACGAAAGAAATAAACTTACTGCAAGAGAACGTATAGAATACCTGATTGATAAAAACTCCAGGTTCATAGAGATTGGTGCATTTGCAGGATATGATATGTATGCCGAACAAGGAGGTTGCCCGGCAGCAGGAACTGTGGCTGGTGTGGGTTATGTTAGTGGCAAGCAATGTGTAATTGTTGCAAATGACCAAACAGTAAAAGCCGGTGCCTGGTTTCCTATCACTGGTAAAAAGAATTTGAGATTGCAAGAAATTGCTATGGAAAATCATTTACCTATTATTTATTTAGTAGACAGTGCAGGAGTGTTTTTACCGATGCAGGATGAAATTTTCCCCGACAAAGAACACTTTGGTAGAATCTTTAGAAATAACGCTAAATTAAGTGCAATGGGCATTACACAAATTGCTGCTGTAATGGGAGCTTGTGTTGCTGGTGGGGCATACTTGCCAATCATGAGTGATGAAACTTTAATGGTTGAAGGTAACGGAAGTATTTTTTTGGCAGGGAGTTATTTGGTGAAAGCTGCAATAGGTGAGGATATAGACAACGAAACTTTAGGTGGTGCAACAACACATAATGCTATCAGCGGTATTGCTGATTACAAGTTTGCAACCGAACAAGAATGTTTAGATTATATCAAAAAAATATTTAGTAAACTGGGTGATAAAAATAAAGCAGGATTCAATCGTAGCAAACCTTTTGAACCTGGAAAGAATCCTGAAGAAATCTATGGTATTATGAGTGAGGGTAATACCAAACCCTATAATGTTGTTGACATCATTGAAAGAATAGTAGATGCTAATGAAAATGGCACTAGCAGTTTCGATGAGTTTAAACAAGATTATGGTAAAACCATTGTATGTGGTTATGCCAGAGTAGATGGTTGGGCTGTAGGTATTGTTGCTAACCAACGAACGATTACAAAAACTGCTAAAGGTGAAATGCAAATGGGTGGTGTAATTTATAATGACAGTGCCGATAAAGCAGCTCGTTTTATTATGAATTGTAATCAGAAAAAAATTCCATTGGTTTTCTTGCAAGATGTTACTGGCTTTATGGTTGGAAGCCGCAGTGAACATAGTGGTATAATAAAAGATGGAGCCAAACTGGTGAATGCAGTAAGCAATTCTGTTGTTCCTAAAATTACCATTATTACTGGCAATAGTTATGGTGCTGGTAATTATGCCATGTGTGGCAAAGCTTATGATCCAAGATTTATTTATGCATGGCCTAGTGCAAAAATTGCAGTGATGGGCGGAGGTAGTGCTGCTAAAACTTTATTGCAAATTCAAGTTGCCAGTGAAAAGGCAAAAGGTAAAGAAGTGAGTGTAGAAGATGAAAAGAAATTGCTTGATGAAATTATGCAACGCTACGACAAGCAAACATCTGCTTATTATGCAGCAGCGAGACTTTGGGTGGATGAAATTATTGATCCAAAAGAAACCCGTATGCATATTTCAGAAGCAATCAGTGCAGCCAATAATAATCCAGATATTGAAGAATTTAAGATGGGTGTATTTCAAGTATAGCGTATGAACTGTTTAAGTTTTGCTAATAGTATAACTTAAATACGTCATATGCATATCGAACAATCATTATCATTACAATCACAAGGAATATTATTCTAACAAATGCGTTCCCTTTTTTAAGAGCCATTCTTGCACCAATAATATTTCCAGCAATATTAGCAATTGCCATTAAAGCTGCGAGTTCAAGAACATAATTGCCTTGCTTTATAAAAATGATTAATGCAGAAAAATTAGTAACACAATTAATAATCTTCGCATAAGCAGAAGCCTGAACAAATTCAAAGCCTATAATTAATACAAAGCCGAGCACCAAAAAGCTACCTGTGCCTGGTCCGAAAAAACCATCATAAAAGCCAACTACAAATCCTATTAATGCCCCGTATATATTTTGCTTAGCTGCGTTCAGACTTTTTGTTTGCACAGCACCTAAATCTTTTTTAAAGAAAGTATACAATGCTATAACAATAAGTATCAAAAGAATTAATGGCTTTAAAGTACCTGGATTAATAAGACTTACCACTCTTGCTCCACTAAAGGAAGCAATGGCAGCACATATGGCAGTGATGAATAATAACTGGTAGTTAAATTTTATTCGTTTGGCATAATGGTATGCAGCCATTGAAGTGCCTGATAATGCTGCTATTTTATTTGTACCAAATAATGTAGGAATGGGTAGCTTTGGAAGCCCGATTAATAAGACCGGCAATTGAATTAAACCACCCCCACCCACCACAGCATCAATGAAGCCAGCAATAAAAGCAAAGCCAATAATGGATGCAATAACAATAAGGCTGTAGTCTGTAAAAATGTTTAATAAGTGCATATTGTTGATATGTTAGTTCAATCCTACACTTACTTCAATATCTGAATTGCTAAGTAAATATTCGGCCATATCATCATTCATGGTAAAGCCTTTTTCGTTGTTATATAAACTAATCTTTATGTTTTCAATCGGCTCAATGATGTTAAATTTTATGGATGCTTTGCCTGGATTTTTCTTCATATTCTTTTCAATAAAACTAATGAAGCCTTCATCTACTGTTGCAGCATATAAATTAATATCAATACTTTTGGTGAGCAGTGTTTTAGCCGTTTCTAATAAGTAAATACTGGTTACTTTAAATTCAAATCCATCACCTTTCCAGTTCTGTTTATAGAAACCTTGCACCATAATGTTTTTGCCTTTCTCTAAATAGTTTTGAAACTTTACATAATCATCACTCCATAAAGCAAGTTCTGTATTGCCAGTAAAATCTTCGATCTTTAAAATGCCAAATGCACGATTTGTTTTGGTAGTTCTGTGTTGTGCATCAATCACGAGTCCTGCTATCTTCATAGGTTTGCCTAAGTAAGCTTGCATTAATGTTTGCGAATCTTTTATTTCGGCAAAATCAAGCAAATTAGTTAAGCCATAATATTTCATTTCAAATTTATAATTGTCCAGTGGATGCCCACTCATATACATTCCAGTCACTTCTTTTTCATTGTCTAATTTCTCCATCAATGTCCATGGTTCGCAATTAGGGATTTTAGGAATGGGAACTTCCATCGCTTGCTGCAAATCGCCAAATAAAGTATTAGCAGAGCCAGCATTGTTGGCACTACTCACTTGACCATATCCAATAATTTTTTCGATACCTGTTGTTTTTTCTCCATCAGGTAAATTAAAATACTGAGCTCTGTGCAATTCTGTAAAACAATCAAAAGCACCGCTGTAGGCAAGGCTTTCAAGAGATTTCTTATTAACACTTTTTTGATTCACCCGTTTTATAAAATCAAAGATATTTTTGTATTCGCCATTCTTTTTTCTTTCTTCAATCAAATTTTCTATGGCATTATCACCAACACCTTTTAACCCACCCAAACCAAAACGAATCACCCCTTTTTTGTTAGGAGAGAATCCACGGATACTTTCATTGATATCAGGTCCTGAAACCAGAATACCCATTCGTTTACATTCTTCCATAAAGAAAGTAATCTTTTCAATATCTCCTGCATGATTCAGCACAGCACTCATATATTCACTTGGATAATGAGCTTTTAAATAGGCAGTTTGATAGGCCACAAATGCATAGCAAGTAGAGTGAGATTTGTTGAAAGCATATTGGGCAAATGCTTCCCAGTCTGTCCAAATTTTTTCAAGTTTTTCGGTATTGTGTCCCTTTGCAGATGCACCATCCATAAACTTGCCTTTCATTTTATCAAGCGTCTTTCTATCCTTCTTACCCATTGCCTTACGCAATACATCGGCATCACCTTTTGTAAAGCCACCGATACTTTGAGAAAGCAACATCACCTGTTCCTGATACACAGTAATACCATTGGTTTCTTCAAGGTATTCCTTCATCTCTTCAATATCATATTCCACTTTTTCTTTTCCGTGCTTACGAGCAATAAAACTTGGAATATAACTCATAGGACCCGGGCGATACAGGGCATTCATAGCAATTAAATCACC
>CANGOT010000249.1 GCA_947455425.1 Chitinophagaceae bacterium
AAAATTAGCTTTAATGATATGGTTTTAAAAGCTACTGCTATGGCATTAAAACAACACCCAAAAGTAAACAGCAGTTGGATGGGTGATTTTATTAGATATAATAACCATATAAATATTGGTGTTGCTGTTGCTGTTGAAGATGGTTTATTAGTACCTGTTGTTAGAAATGCCGATGCTTTAACATTTGGCCAAATTGGTGTTCAGGTAAAAGAGTTTGCACAAAAAGCTAAAGATAAAAAATTACAACCAAGCGATTGGGAAGGAAATACATTTACTATTAGTAATCTTGGAATGTATGGCATAGATGAATTTACAGCTATTATTAATCCACCAGATAGTTGCATTTTGGCTGTTGGAGGAATCAGTCAGGTTCCTGTTGTTAAAAATGGAGCAATTGTTCCAGGAAATATTATGAAAGTTACTCTAAGCTGCGATCACAGAGTTGTGGATGGAGCAACTGGTTCTGCTTTCCTACAAACATTAAAGAGTTTATTAGAAGAGCCATTAAGAATGTTGGCTTAATTAGTTGAATTTATTTTACAGACACGATGTTTATGGCTTCTTTAACAAAGCTGCAAACATCGTGTCTGCTTTTAATGCATATCCTTCGAAATATTTTTTCTCAACTAATGTTACATTGGTTTCTTTTAAGATAAAATCAACAACTTCGTCGTTTTCCTTTTTAAATACGCTACAGGTTATATATAAAAAATATCCATTGTTTTGCAAACTCTTTAATGCATTTATGGCAATACTTTTTTGAAGTGCAACAAAATCTTCAACACTTTTTTCATTAAAAAAAATAAGCTGTTCTGGTGTTCTTGCCCAGGTACCACTACCAGTGCAAGGTGCATCGCAAATAATGAACTGATATTTTTTTGATGCAGCATGTTGCTTAGATATATCTGCAATAAAAGATTCGTATTTTTTTATTCCGGCCTCATCAAATCGTTTTTTTAAATTAGCAATAATGCTTGGTCGAATATCACTGACCGTTAAATTCATTTCGCCTAAAATATCCTTCGCTAAAATAGATTTTCCACCACTTGCAGCACAACAATCCCAAACAAATAAAGGTTGTTTAGAATTTTGTTTTACAAGCTGCATAAAGGTTCCAATCTGCTGAGAGCTGTAGTCTTGCACTACAACTTCTTTATTCAATTTCAAAATTTCCTCTACTTTAATTCCATTATTTAAAGCTAAACAACTTGCATCTATTTGTTCAAAAACAATATTATTCTTTGCTAGCTTATCCTTAACCGTTGTTTCGTGATTAGGTCTTATTCGTAAAAATAAATTTGGCTGAGTGAGATGGCTTTTAATGAAACTAATTTTGTAATCGAATCCAATAAAGTCTGTATTTTCAAAAATATTTTCAACGCTAAAATCACCGTACTTTTTTTCAATAAAAAAAAATCTTTCACTAAAATTTTCACTCCAATTTATTAACCAATCTTCACTATATAAAAAAGCATATTCTTTTGGTTGTTGATTGCAAAGGAAAATTGCTATCATTATTTTTTCGCTGAAAGCCTTGTTGGGCAGTGACTTTCCTAAACGGTAATAGCAATAGCATAAGTGCGAAATTTGTTTTCTATCGGTAGAGCCGTGCTTTTTATTTTTTGCAAAATAATTTTTTAAAAATGCTGCAAGAGGCATTTCTCCTTTATATAAAGAAATAAGATTTTGAACAGTTGATAAATAATATTGAAAACGTTTTTGCATTGATTGTTTAATAAAATATTCAAATGGCTATGTTTGCAAATATCAAACTTAACACTAAGCATAAAGAATGAAATTAATTAAAGTTTATAAACTACTCACTTATTTTCTAACCATCCCTACAGCAATCATTGCCTTATTTACACTAGTAGGAATTCTAGTCGGTATTGCCAATCCATCTATTCTCTTAGATGTTTTTATAACCGCTTGTTCGGTTATATATTTCATTAGTTCCTTTATTTTTTTAAACAGAATTATTCTTTCTAAAAAAACTTGCAAGAAAATAATTAAAGACCTGATCAGAATTAATGGTTTCATATCAATATTCTTTGCAGTGAAAATTATTATGGGATTTTTAGCATTGCTTGTTAAACCATCGCTACTTCAACAAATGGTAACAGATGCTATGACACAAAATGCAACAGCCTTTCCTCCAGATTTTAATAAAGAAATGTTTATAAAACTTGCATGGTTTTTTATGAGTGCAATTTCGGTGTATGCTATCGCTTTATTGGTTCATATAATGGTAACCTTCAAATTGGCAAAGGAAAATATTGCTTCTTTTATCTCAGAATAAATGCCTGTTGGATTTATACCCATTTTGCTGTTAAATTTTATATTATATTTTTACAACCTTAATAATATTTTTTGATGAATAAAATAACTGCTGCTATTACTGCTGTTGGAGGTTATGTTCCAGAAACTAAACTAACCAATTTTGATTTAGAGAAAATGGTTGATACCAACGATGAATGGATTAGAACCCGCACTGGCATTAGCGAAAGAAGAATATTACGTGAACCTGGCAAAGCAACCAGCGATTTGGCAACACCAGCAGTTTTAGAGATTTTACGTAAAAAAAACTTAGATCCAAAAGAGATTGATTGTATAATTTGTGCAACAGTTACCCCTGATATGGTTTTTCCTGCAACTGCAAATATTATTAGCGATAAAGTAGGTGCAACTAACGCTTTTGGCTTTGATTTGAATGCAGCTTGTAGTGGATTTTTATTTGCTCTTACAACCGGTGCCGGATTTATTGAAAGTGGAAGATATAAAAAAGTAATTGTTGTTGGTGCTGATAAAATGAGTGCCATTGTTGATTACACAGATAGAAATACTTGCGTAATTTTTGGTGATGGTGCCGGTGCTGTTTTACTTGAAGCAAATACTGAAGGATATGGAGTTCAGGATAGTCTTTTAAAAAGTGATGGAAGTGGCGTTAAATATTTAAGAATGAAAGCTGGTGGTTCGCTGCACCCAGCTAGTGTAGAAACTGTTTTGGCTAAAGAACATTTTGCATATCAAGAAGGACAAACAGTTTTTAAGTTCGCTGTAAAAGGAATGGCTGATATAAGTGCAGAATTATTGGAAAGAAATCATTTAACAGGTGATGATATTGCCTGGCTAGTGCCACATCAGGCAAATCTTAGAATTATTGATGCAACAGCGAATAGAATGGGGATTTCTAAAGATAAAGTAATGATTAATATAAGTAAGTATGGTAACACTACTGCCGCCACCATTCCACTTTGCTTATGGGAGTGGGAAGATAAACTAAACAAAGGCGAAAACCTTGTGTTAGCAGCTTTTGGCGGAGGCTTTACCTGGGGTGCAACTTTAGTGAAATGGGGATTTTAGTTTACTTAAATTATAATAAAAAAAGGCTGTGTCAAAACACAGCCTTTTTTATTTATTTAGTTAACGATTTTATTTCTCCAGTACTTTTTTTAGATTATCAAGACCCGTTTGAAAATCTTTACCCACCATCTCTTCCATATTCATAAATAAGCACATCACATTCATTGGGTAAGGCATTTTGCTTTTAAAACCCCATTTTACTTTAGTTTGATTGTTACCAGCATCTTCAAAAGTCATAAAAGCATCGGCGTTTGATTTAAAAGGTTTAATAAATCTTAAAGCAAAATCAATTCGATTACCCTCATCAATTTTAAGAATTTCTTGTTCACCAGCACCAACATCATTGTTACCTTCCCAGGCAGAAATAAAACCAACTGTTCCATCTGTGCCTGTGTAAGTTTTTTTCATGTTAGGATCCATGCTTCCCCATTTACTGTAGTTATCTTGATTCTTAAGCAATTTAACATAGGCAAAAACTTCTTGCTTAGATTTATTGATAATAACTTCCTTTGTTACATTCATATCCTTCTTCATAAATGCAGCAATAATCAACATTAATACAATCAGGCAAACAATGCCCAATAAAAATAGTTTAATAATTCTCATTTTGTTTAATTTTTGAAGTTATAAAAAAAAGCAGATTATCAAAAATAATCTGCTTTTTTAATTTATTACAATAATTTATTACCAAATTTTTATTCTCTTATCTGGTGCAACATACATTTTGTCTCCTTCTTTTACATTAAAAGCCTTGTAGAAAGGTTCAAAATTCATTAATGGAGCCAAGACTCTGTACATTGGCGGAGAGTGTGGGTCTGTATTAATTCTTTGACGAATAGATTCTTCTTTTTGTTTGTTTCTCCATATTTGAGCATAAGAAATAAAGAATCTTTGATCGGGAGTAAACCCATCAATCTTAGTTGTATCCTGACCTTGTTTTGTCATTTTAAATGCTTCATATGCAATGGCAATTCCGCCAATATC
>CANGOT010000250.1 GCA_947455425.1 Chitinophagaceae bacterium
AACACTAATATAAATAAAAAGTCGGTTAATATCCAAGATGAAATAAACGCTTTTAATAAAGATTTAGAGGATTCAAAACCATTGCACGAAGTCGAGTATTTGTCTTTAAGAAATCAAAAAGAAAGATTAGAAATAGAAATAAAGTTGCAGGAAATAAAATCTTTTAAGCAACGATGGATGACGCTTGCAATAGGAATAGTTACCGGTATTATGCATCTAATGTAAAAGAGATTTGGCAATTTGCAAAACGATTACTGAAACTATAAACCCTATGCAAAAAATAACAATATCTTTATAATAACGCTTCATTAATATTACCGCAAGGGATTTGTTTTTGTAACTCCTAAACGTTTCGCATAATAACATAACGCAAGTACATTATACGATATAGTATTATATTTCATTTCAAAAGAAAAAGAATTATATCGAGCCTGTATTTTGAGAAATATGTAAAATTACTTGACATATTAACTGCATTATAAAAGTACATCAAACGAATTTATATTATAATAAAAAGATGATTTCAGCTTTTGTAATTAAAAAAAATGAAAGCAATAAATACTGCTTAATAATTTTATTTAGAAAAAGTAATTCTATATTTGGCATTATTTTAGTTTCTAATTAAAAAAAGAAAAATGAAAAAAATATTATTTCTAATTTGCACCAGTTTGGTTTTAATGTCTTCAACATTTCTTGGAACTCCTGAAGAAATAATATCGACTCTTAAAAAAGGAAATTCTGCAGAGCTATCACAGTATTTTAATAATTATATTGATTTTGCTTTACCCGATAAAGAAGAAATTAAAAATATGGGGAAAAATCAAGCAACTATTGCACTAAAGACATACTTTGACGAAATTGGTGTACAGACTTTTCAACTAACATCACAAAGAGAAGCTGGTTCAACTATGTATATAACTGGGAAACTTCAAGGAAAAACAAAAAATATAAATTTAACATTAATGCTAAAGAACAATAACTCAAAGTATTCAATAACATCCATCCGGATTGGATAAAAATATTTATTATTTACATTAAAAAAGTCAGTACTAAAATACTGACTTTTTTAATGTAAATTAAAGTTAACATTGAAGTTTGCAACAACTAAACTCCTACTTTTGCCAATCCAAAAAGAATTTATGAAGAAATTAACTTTTTTGTTTTGCTTAATGAGCATTTGTTTTTATTCATTTTCTCAAAGCAGGTTAAAACCTCAAAAAGATACAACAAAAACTGGTGATACAATTAGAAATAGTGAATTACGAGATATCAAAGATGATGTTTTGTCTAATATTCCTACTATATCTATAGATGACAACGATTTGGGTGAAGGTAATTCTCAAAATGTTTCATCAGTTTTAACTGCTGGAAGAGATCCATTTATGAGTGCTGCTTCCTATAGTTTTTCTGCTTTGAGATTCAGATTTCGAGGGTACGAAGCTGACAATTTTAGAACTTACATCAACGGAGCTCCAATGGAAAATTTAGATAGAGGAAATACTCCTTATGCTACATGGGGTGGCTTGAATGACGTATTGCGTAATAAAGATTTATCTTTTGGGCTGCGTCCTAGTAACTTTTCATTTGGAGAAATTGGTCAGGTTACATCCATTGATGCAAGAGCAAGCAAACAAAGAAAACAAACTGAAGTTGGATATTCTTTTAGCAACAGAAATTATGTTCATAAACTAGACATAACACACAATACTGGAATAAGTAAAAAAGGGTGGGCTTTTAGTTCTAGTGCATCTTGCAGATATGCAGACGAAGCTTATTTTCCTGGCACTGATTATAGTGGATGGAGTTGGTTTGCTGCTGTTGACAAAAGAATTGGCCAAAAACATCTTTTATCTCTTGCCATTTTTGGTAGCCCAACCCAAAATGGAAGACAAGGATTCGGTGTGAAAGAAGCCTTTGATTTGGTAGGTAATCACAATTATAATCCTTATTGGGGTTGGCAGAATGGTAAGAAACGTAATGCGAACATTTCAAGAAGCAACCAACCTGTTGCTATTTTTTCTCACGATTATCGAATTAATAACAGTAGTAGTTTATTATCCTCAATTAGTTTTTCTACTGGAGAACGAGGTTCAAGTGCAATTGATTGGTATCATGCAGACAATCCCAATCCTTTATATTACAGATATCTGCCAAGTTATTGGCAGGATTCTAATATCAATGCTCAGGTAACTAAAGAATGGAAAACCAATGATGCTATCCGTCAGATGAATTGGGCAAAAATGTATGATGCGAACAGAGGACAAAAGGAATCTTTCAATGGCGTTAATGGATTACGATCTAGATACGTTCAATTCGAGTATTTAACTAAAAATACTAGCCTAAATTTTAATACTACATTAAACACTAGGGTCGGAACTCATACAGAGCTTTCAGCTGGAGCTACCTTTCAATATCAAAAATCAAATAACTACAAGAAATTAATAGATTTGTTGGGTGGGGATTATTTTGTTGACTTAAACCAGTTTGCCGAAAGAATTAATATTGCCGATCCGAATTTACCTCAATCAGATTTATTACATCCAAATAGAATTGTAAAAGTTGGGGATGCATATAGTTATAATTATGACCTAGTTTTTAGTAAAGGAAGTGGATGGATTCAAGCGGTAATGAAATATAATAAGGTAGATTATTTTATGGCAATAGAATTTTCTGGAACTTCTTTTTATAGAAACGGTAATTATAAAAATGGATTGTTTCCAACAAACTCTTATGGTAAATCTGCAACTCAGAGCTTTACCAACTACTCATACAAGACTGGTCTAACTTATAAACTCAATGGTAGAAATTATTTTTATGGTAATTTAACAATTCAAACACAAGCTCCTTTCTTCGATAATGTTTTCACAGCACCAAGATTCAGAAATACTGTACAAGATAAAGTTGTCAGTGAGAAAATAAGAAGCATCGAAGCTGGATATACTTTAAATGCTCCTAAATTTAAGGTTCGTTTAACCGGATATTATACTGAATTCAGAAACCAGATGAATGTTCTTTCATTTTTCGATGATACCTACAGCACGTTTGTTAACTATGCAATTACTGGTATTAATAAAACACATTCAGGCGGTGAATTGGGTATAGAAGCTAAAGTATTGCCAAATTTAACAGCTAATGCTGCAGTGGCTGTTGGCAGATTTTTTTATTCAAGCAATCAAAATGCAGTTACTACCATAGATAATGACGCCAAAGAGGTAAGAAGAGATGTTGTTTATGCAAAAAATTATTATGTTGGTGGTACTCCACAAGAAGCATATAATTTTTCATTAACATATCGTTCACCTAAATTCTGGCAAATTGGATTAAGTTACAACTATTTTGACAATAGATATTTAGAAATTAATCCTTTAAGAAGAACCCCCTCTACCGTGCAAGGTTTAACTCCTGGCAGTGTAGAATGGCATAATGTTTTAGATCAAGCTAAACTTGCGTCAACAGGATTATTAGATTTATATGCTGCATACTCTTACAAGTTACCAAAATCATGGAGCATTAATCACAAAAATACGTTTCTTAACTTTAGCTTGAATGTCAACAATTTAACTAATAATAAAGACATAGTGATTAGTGCTTTTGAAAATCCGAGATACGACCCAGTAGAAACTAATTTATTTCCATCAAAATATAATTATACTTATGGTTTAAATTACACAGCAAGTGTTTCTTTAAGATTCTAATCTATAAATAACTATTAAAAATAACAAAACAGAAATCATGAATACTAAATTTATTTTACGCTTTAGCTTTATTGCAATCTTATTTGCAACAATTGTTTCATCTTGTAAAAAACAATATGATGCACCTCCGGAAAGTGCAAACCCTATTTATAATGTAAACAAAACCATTAAAGATTTAAAGGCCATGCACCTAACTGCGACTGGCACTTATGAAATTATTACCACGTCTGATACTATATCGGGTGTAGTGATTGCCAATGATAAAAGTGGTAACATTTACAAGGAAATTTATGTTCAGGATGATGCAGGTGATGCTATTTGTGTAAACCTTTCTGGTACATTATATACAAACTTTCCCGTGGGTAGAAGGGTTTTTATATTCTGTAAAGGATTATGCTTAAGCGATTATCACGGTTTAATTAGTTTAGGCATCAAATCAGTTTCTAATGGTTTGCCTTCTCTTGAGGCTATACCAACTCCGTTAATAGGTAATTATGTAGTTGGAGGAGCTTTAAATCAACCTTTTAAAACCTATCAAATTACACAAACTACTTTAGATAGCTTCAATAACAACTTTAATTCAAATACTGCTATGCAACATCGTTTAGTTGGTAACTTAGTTCAACTTAATGACTA
>CANGOT010000251.1 GCA_947455425.1 Chitinophagaceae bacterium
CTAACTTTAGTTTAGATCAATTCATTGGTAAAAACCATGTTATATTTTTCTTTTATCCAAAAGATTTCACATTTGTTTGCCCAACAGAAATTCACGCATTTCAATCTAAACTAGCCGAGTTTACAAAACGTGGTGTAGCGGTGGTTGGCTGTAGTACCGATACCGAAGAAACCCATTTAGCTTGGTTAACTACTCCAAAAGATAATGGTGGTATAGAAGGTGTAACTTATCCCATTGTTGCAGATGTTACTAAAACTATCTCTTTAAATTTTGGTGTATTGGGTGGCGAATATTTCTTTGACAATGAAACTGATTTATGGGGTTTTAAAGGAGCACCTATTGCATATAGAGGCACTTTCTTAATTGATAAAGAAGGTATTGTGCGTCATGCAAGTATCAACGATTTTCCGTTAGGAAGAAATATCGATGAGTATATTCGTCTCGTAGATGCTCAATTACATACCGAGCAATATGGTGAAGTTTGTCCGGCAAACTGGGAAGAAGGTAAAGATGCTATGAAAGCAACAACTGAAGGCGTTGCAGACTATTTGTCTAAACACTAAACATTAACTATAATGATAGAATTAACCGAAGATAATTTGCAGGATGTAATAGCACAAAACCCAAAAGCCATTGTGTTATTTAGTGCTGGCTGGTGTGGTAACTGCCGATTAATGAAACCCAAGTTTAAACGTTTGGCTGGAGAGAATGAGGGGGTAACATTTGTAATTGCTGATGCAGAAAAATTTCCAGCTAGTCGAAAACTGGCTACCGTAAATAACCTGCCCACTTTTGCAACATTTAATAAGGGTGCTTTAGTAAATCAGGTACAAACCAATAAAGAAGAAGCATTAAAAGAACTTATCAATGAAATTACCAGTAATTAAACAAATACAGAAAACCTGTAGCGTTGAGGAAATAGAAACTGCTATTAAAGTGCTAGAAGCAACCAGCGAAGCAGCATCTTTGAAAGAAGAAGAAGTGAATGTAATAGGAGAGCTGATTAGCAATATGTGTGGTGCCATGGAAGTGCATGCCATGATTGTTGAAGGTTTAAGTGAAAGAGATGCCTTAAATGGTTTTATGAAAAAGGTAATGGGTTCTATTGATCCTAGTTAGTTTTTACTATACTACTTAAATAAAAAAGGGCTGATGATTCAGCCCTTTTTTATTTTTATAATTCTATTAAAACTCGCAATTTTTTGGTGTTCTTGCAAAAGGAATTACATCTCTGATATTTCCCATGCCAGTTACAAATTGCACCATACGTTCAAAACCTAATCCAAAACCTGCATGAGGCACGCTACCAAAACGTCTGGTGTCAAGATACCAACTCATTTCTTCGGCTGGTATGTGCATAGCTTCCATTCTTGCCAATAATTTCTCTAATCTTTCTTCTCTTTGGCTACCACCAACAATTTCACCAATACCTGGTGCCAAAATATCCATTGCAGCAACAGTTTGTTTACCTTCTTCGCAACCATCATTCAACCTCATATAAAATGCTTTAATGGCTGCTGGGTAGTTGGTAACAATTACTGGTTTCTTAAAATGTTTTTCTACCAAATATCTTTCGTGTTCGCTTTGCATATCTATGCCCCAACCCACTTCATATTTGAACTTCTTCTTTTTGTAATGAGGAGAATCTAAAAGTATTTGAATGGCTTCGGTGTAAGTAATTCTTTCAAACTTATTGTCCACCACCATTTTCAGCTTTTCTATTAAACCAAACTCTTGTCTTTCTTGCTGAGGTTTTTGTTTTTCTTCTTCTGCAAGTCGAGCATCAAGAAATTCAAGGTCTTCCATATTATGCTCCATAGCATAACGAATCAGATATTGAATGAATTCTTCTGCTAAATCCATATTGTCTTCTAAATCATTAAAAGCAACTTCAGGTTCAATCATCCAAAACTCTGCAAGGTGACGTGTTGTATTGCTATTCTCTGCTCTAAATGTTGGACCAAATGTGTAGATATCGCTAAATGCCATAGCACCTAATTCTCCTTCTAGTTGTCCGCTAACAGTAAGGTTAGTGCTTTTTCCAAAGAAATCTTCTGTATAGTTAATTGTTCCATCCTCATTGCGTGGAGCTGTACCATCCATTGGCAAAGTAGTAACTCTAAACATTTCTCCAGCCCCCTCTGCATCACTTGCAGTGATAATAGGTGTGTGCAAATACACAAAGCCTTTATCGTTATAAAACTTGTGAACAGCATAAGCCAGTGAATGACGCAAACGAAATACTGCTGCAAAAGTGTTGGTTCTAAAACGTAGGTGTGCAATATCTCTTAAAAACTCCAGACTATGTTTTTTGGGTTGTAAAGGATATTTTTCTGCATCACTATCACCTAATATTTCAAGTGTTTTAGCTTTTAACTCAACTGTTTGTCCTTTCCCTAAACTTGCTATCAGTTCTCCAGTAACTTTTAGAGAAGTTCCGGTAGTTATACGTTTTAAGGTTTCTTCGTTTAATAGCCCAAGTTCTACTACGACTTGTAAATTATTATTGGTGCTACCATCATTTACTGCAATAAACTGGTTATTTCTAAAGGTTCGCACCCAACCCATTACGATTACTTCTTGCCCAATTAAATTACCTGTAAGAAGTTGTTTGATTTTTGTTCTGTTGTTAAACATAGCTTATAAATATGGCTGCAAATATATTGTTTCAATCTGCATTATGATTTCAAACAAAAAGTCCCAGGAGTTTTTATTCCTTGGGACTTTTTGTTTTATAAACTTTTATGTTAGTTATTCTGCTTCTGCCACCACTTCTTTTACTTCAGGAATCATTCGTTTCATCATGCCCTCAATACCTGCTTTAAGTGTAACAGTGCTGCTTGGGCAACCGCTGCAACTTCCTTGCATCATTAAGTTTACCACACCGTTTTGATAGCTTTTAAATTGTATAGCACCACCATCCATTTCAACAGCTGGTTTTACGTAATTTTCTAATAATTCCTTGATACGTTTAACTACATCATCATCATCGGCACTAACAGTATTACTTGCTTCCTGCTTAACTTTTAAAACTTCATCATCATTTACTACAACGCCACCATTTTCTAAATATTCTTTTAAAAATTGTTTAACAGAAGGAATTACATCTTGCCAATCTTCTGTATCAATAGTTTTAGTAAGCGTGATAAAGTTGCTCGCAATGAAAACACTTTTTATAAATGGAAAGCCAAATAATTCTTTTGCTAAAGGGCTTGGATTTGCAGTACTTTCATCTTGAAAATCTATACTTTTTCCAGGGTAAAGGAGCTTGTTAGCAACAAACTTCATTGTTTCTGGATTGGGGGTCATTTCTGTGTAAATGCTTATTACCGGGTTACCTGTTTGTATCATAAATTAAAATTCTTAGAACAAAAATAAAAAAAGGAAACTAAGTAGCTTCCCTTTTTTCTATAATCGAAATGAAAATATCTAATTGCTACTAAAATAAAATGCCCAATTTTAGTGCAAGGCTATTCAGATTTATTCTACCGTCGCCACCCCAGCTACCATTTTTTGTAACATCAATAAAACCATTATTGAATATTAATCCTGCAACTAAAACATTGCTGCTCGTTATTGGCAATTCTACACCAGCTCCAATTTGCATTCCAATATTAATTGGTTGAACATTACCAATGATATTATCGTTATCTTTTGAAAAATTTGTTGAACCTAATCCTACAATAAAGTTAGTATTGATATCAGCTCTTGCTTTAATTGGCACAGCGAGAAAGCCACCAAAACTTCCCCAATAATTCATTTTTCCTTTATTGCTTGACTTTAGTTTAATTGCAAAAGGGATATCTACATACTGAAGACTTAAATTGTAATTTGCAGTGCTGGTGCTAGTAGAACTTGGGCTTGCTTGAAGGTAACCAACATTATTATTGCTCCAGCTATTGCCAACATAGGATAATTTACCACCATTGTGATTTACTTGTAATCCTGTTGACAAAATATAATTATCGGCAAATTCATAGTCTAGCATTAAACCATAATTGATACCCACTTTTGAGCCATCGTTTGTTACACCATTTTCGTTGGGGTGTAACCAAGCTAAATTCGGTTCAAGTAAAAAACCTATACGTATATCTTTTGAATGTCTTTGAGCAAAACTTGCTGTTGCCAATAGAATAAATGTTGCTGCTAATAATTTCTTCATAATCTAATTTTTTGCAAATTTATACCAGGAACATTTTTTTGAGCAATTTGTGCAAAAGCTTTAGAAAATATTTTTTAACCCTAAATTTTACTATTCTATTATTATTTTTTGTGTTTTTCTCTCTTCATTAGTGATGATACTTGCAAGGTAGGTACC
>CANGOT010000252.1 GCA_947455425.1 Chitinophagaceae bacterium
TTAAGGGCAGGGGGTATTATTTTTTTTCAAAGATAGGTGAGGGGTAGGTAGTTGGTAAGGAGTAGACAGTAGTTAGTAATTAGTAAGGCAAAACTGCTAATTACTCCTTACTACCTACTAATTACTAACTATCTTTATAATTATTTTCGCCCTTTAGTGGATACAGGCTCAATGTAGCAGCAATTACTGCATAAGCAGGGGCAAGCAGCCAACCAATAATGGGCAGCAGGTGCATTAGATAAAAAACCAGTCCGTTGCCAACTGCCAAACCTTTGTGATGGGTAACAAAGTAAATACTTTCAGAAGGTGTTTTTTTGTGACGTTCCATACTATAGTCGAGCATACTAAAACCGTAGTAGTAGCACTCAATTAATATAGTAATAAGGGGCGTAGCGAGGCCTATAAGCGGTATAAATGCAATAATTAAGATAGAAAACATATATACAGTTTGCCAACCTGCATTGCGAGCAGCAATGCGAATACCTCTAACAATATCTTTTAGCAATTGAATAAAACTAAACGGATATTCTTTGCCATCTATGATAGCTTCGGTTTTTTCGCTTAAGTAGGCAAATATGGGCGAACCAATAATAAGAAACAGGTATTTGAATAAAGAGAAATACAGTAGCATTTGTATCATCCAAAGTATCATGCCACCCAGTGTGAAAAAGAAACCCCAGAAACTGTTTTGCAGTCTGTCGAGCCAGTTTTTTAAACCCACTTTAAGGGTGAGCCACTCTGTGAAATTATTGGCAGTTTTACTAAAGAAATACATGCTCACCATAAATAATATGGTGTAAACAATGCCGGGCAGCAGAATCCATTTCCACAGTTTATGCTTTTTAATGAACTGATGTGCCTTGAAATAAGACTGAATCGATATGATAATTTCTTTAAGCAATTTATTTCGTATTCTTGCGAAGATAAAAGATGCCCATCAACTTTACACTATGAATAAATTTGTTTTAATAATTTGTGTTGTGGTAATACTGCTGTTGGCATCCTGTCAACGAAAATCTACACCCAATACTTCACAACAAAACTGCGAAGAAACAGGCCTCGCATCTTACTATGGTGGTAAGTTTATTGGCAGGCAAACTGCTAATGGTGAAATATTTACGGCCAATAAATTTACCGCTGCTCACAGAACTTTACCATTTGGAACAATGGTAAAAGTTACCAATATGACGAATAATAAGTTTGCCATCGTTCGCATAAATGATAGAGGCCCTTTTATTAAAGGAAGGATCATAGATTTGAGTGAAGCCGCAGCAAAAAAAATTGATATGCTGCAAGCAGGTGTTGTAAAAGTTACTATTGTTTGTGTGAACTAACTTAATAACATTTATCGCTAAAGAACTTAAAATGAAATACTATTGCAACTATCATTCTGACAAGATGCCATAAAAAAATATTGGTACTTGCTTTGTAATAAGTTGCAACTATTATATACAAACAATTAAACATTAAATTAAAACAAATGAGCACAAAAAATCTTACCTTAATTATTATTGGTATTTTGATTTTATTTTTAGGAGGCTGTGGCTGCAATAGCTACAATGGCTTAGCTAGCAACGATCAGGAAGTAAAAAATTCCTGGAGTAATGTAGAAACAAACTATCAACGTAGAACAGACTTGTATAGCAGCATTATTAAAACCATTGAGGGTTCAGCAAACTTTGAGAAATCTACTTTAAAAGATGTATTGGCGGCACGTGCTTCTGCTACAAAAATTAAAGTGGATATCAATGATCCTGAAACACTACAAAAATATCAGGCAGCACAAGGTCAATTGCAAAGCAGCTTTGGTAGATTAATGGCAGTAGCTGAAGCATATCCTGATTTGAAAACTACAAAGTCTTTTCAGGATTTTCAAGCACAAATCGAAGGAACAGAAAACAGAATCAATATTGCTCGTCAGGATTACAACAGCACAGTTAAAAACTTTAACTTAAAAGTAGTAAGATTCCCTAACAATATTTTTGCTAGCATATTTCATTTTAAAGAAAAACCTTTCTACAAAGCTGATGCTGGAAGCGAAAAAGCACCAGATATTAACTTTAATATTAAATAATCATCAACAACTTTCCGAAGGTATTACTTTCGGAAAGTTTGTTTTATCAACTTATCATCAGTTTTAAATGCTACATTGGTTTAAAAAGGCCGAAGATTACTTTAACCCCCACGAAAAGCAGATAATTGTAGATGCTATTAAACACGCCGAAAAGCAAACAAGTGGCGAGGTACGTGTGTTTATAGAAAGCAAATGCAGTTATGTGAAAGCAATTGACAGGGCTATTGAATTATTTGAACGGTTGGATATGCACAAAACAGCCGAGCGTAATGCTGTGATTGTTTACGTTGCATTGATAGACCGACAATTGGCTATTTATGCTGATGCAGGTATTTACGAAAAAGTTGGACAAGAATTCTGGAACGATCAACTGAAACTGATGCTGGAACATTTTAACCGTGAAGATTATGTTGATGGTATTGCTACCGTGGTAATAGAAATTGGTGAAGCTTTACGCACCCACTTTCCGCATCAGAAAAATGATGTGAATGAATTACCCGATGACATAGTTTTTGGAAAATAAATTAATAACTCATTATAAAAATACCTTAGGGTTAGGGCATATTACTTGAAAAAACTATTCTACATATTATTCAGCTTGTTTTGTTTGCAGGTGGCTGCACAAAAAAGTTTACCTAAACCCAATCCGGCACGATTGGTTGTTGATAATGCCCATGTATTAGCTGCACAGGATGAACAAGCTCTGGAGCGAAAACTCGTAGCTTTAGACGAAAGTTCTAGTAATCAGATATGTGTGGTAACTATTCCTTCATTAAACGGTGAAGTGTTGGAAGAAGTCGCTAATAAAACCTACAGAGACTGGGGTATTGGAAATAAAAAAACTAATAATGGTGTTTTAATTCTGGTTGCTGTTAACGATAAAAAAATAAGAATCGAAGTTGGCTATGGCTTAGAGGGTGCTATACCAGATATTACAGCCAATGATATTATTGAAAACGATATTAAACCTGCTTTCAGACGTGGTAATTATATTAGTGGAATTAATGCTGCGGTAGATAACTTAAGCAAAGCTGCTGTTGGTGAATACAACGTTAAAAAAGAAAAACATAAAAGTAGTGGCAGTAATGCCGGCTGGATTATTAAAATCATTTTTGTCATCATCTTCATTATCATTGCAATCGCTGGTGGTAGGGGGGGAAGAGGTGGTGGTGGTGGCTGGATGTTACCATTACTATTAAGTGGTGGTGGCTTTGGTGGTGGTAGAAGTAGTGGTGGAGATTTTGGTGGCGGTGGCGACTTTGGTGGTTTTGGTGGAGGTAGTAGTGGGGGAGGTGGAGCCAGTGGTAGTTGGTAAATAGTGTATGAATTAAAATCATAAATCTAAAATTGTAAATCGTATATATGAGTCATCTTCTTGAACTTCAAAACCTGAAAAAATACTTTGCAACGCAAAAAGCTGTTGATGATATTTCTTTCTCTATAGAGCAAGGTAGCATCTTTGGTTTATTAGGTCCAAATGGTGCAGGTAAAACCACCCTAATCAGAATGATTACAGGTATTTTTTATCAGGATAGAGGTAACATTATATTCGATGGAAAACAGTTTGATCCTATTAATGATGTTTCTAAGATTGGGTATATGCCTGAAGAACGTGGCCTATATAAAAAGATGAAAATTGGTGAACAAGCAGTATATCTGGCTCAGTTAAAAGGATTAAGCAAGAGTGAAGCCATGGAGAAACTGAAATACTGGTTCGAGAAATTGGAAATGCAATCGTGGTGGAATAAAAAAGTTGAAGATTTAAGTAAGGGCATGGGACAAAAACTACAATTTGTGACTACTGTATTGCACGAACCTAAATTGATTATTCTGGATGAACCTTTTAGTGGCTTAGATCCATTAAATGCCAACTTAATTAAAGACGAAATCTATGGTTTGGCACAACGTGGCTGCACCATTATATTCAGTACACACAGAATGGAGCAGGTGGAAGAAATTTGTGATAAAATAGTATTGGTAAATCTGGGCAAGAAAATACTCGATGGTACTGTGCAGGATGTGAAACAACAATTTAAAGAAAACAAATTCAAAATAAAACTGAGTGAAGTTCCTGCAAGCACAAACAATCAATCATTTACAATTTTAGATGCTAAAGCCAACGAATTTGTTGTTAAAATAAATGAAGGCTTTAAAAGCAACGATGTTCTACAATCCTTTTTACAACAGGGTTGCACCATAGAATCGTTTAACGAAATACTTCCTTCTCTCAA
>CANGOT010000253.1 GCA_947455425.1 Chitinophagaceae bacterium
AACTTTATGATAAACGAAACCATTGTAAATAATAAATCTTTTGGTAATGCTTTAATTACAAAACGATTATTTTTGTTTTATAAAAATTCTTCAAAGAAGCCTAATTTGATTGCAAGTCCAGGAAAAGATAATAATGGATTTGTAGTAGAGATAAGTCTGCCTTTGCAGTAAAACTTGATTTTAACTGATTTATGCAAAGAATAAAGATTATACATATTGATGATGATGCAAAAACTATTGCCTACTGCAAGAAATTATTTCAGTCTAATCACTTGCTGTCCTACGAAGGAGGTTTTTTAAATGCTACTGAAGCATTAGCTTTTCTTGATAATAATAAAATAGATTTAATTTTTTGTGATATCGAAATGCCTACTCATAACGGGTTGTGGGTGGCAAATAATTTACCCTACACAGTTCCTATTGTATTTATTACAGCACACACAGGTTTTGCTATTGGTGCATTCGAAGCTTGTGCTTTGCACTATCTTATAAAGCCGTTTACTGCTGAACACTTGAACATTGTTGTAGAGCGTTTTCAAAATCAACAACCCAAACAGCCTTTTTTAAACGAACAAATTTCTCAATTTTATAACCAGTATTTATCACAAAATCAGCAAAATAGCCCCAGTAGAATTTACATTAATAATATCGGAAAAATAATCATTGTCAACCTGCAGGATTTAATGTATTTGAATGGGGTTGTTAATTATACTAAGTTTTATATGGTTAATGGTGATGTTCACACAAGTAGTAAAAGTTTGAAAGTATATGCTGATGCCTTGGTTTATAATAAAGACTTTATTAGAATACATAGAGCACATTTAGTAAACAAAAAGAATGTGAAGCAAATACTCAAGACAAATCAACAACAATGGTTTGCCGAAATGAATAATGGTGAAAAACTCGAGCTTTCTAAAGGGCGAATTGATGAAATTTTAGAACAACTCCAAAGCTGATATTGCCTTGTTTGGGTATATCCAATTTCTTTTCTACTTAGCTATATTTATTTCATTTGCGGCTATTCCAAAATTATTTTTAGCTATTTATGTTCAATTTTTAGCTAATACTGCAATTAACTTTTTTCTCTTTAATCATTAAAATAGGGTTTCAATAATTCAATATGCCTATTCAATAATTTAGGTTGATTATATTATGTTTTTAAAAAAAGATATACCACTTTAGCCAAATCATTTTAATTTAAAACATTTAAAAACAATGAAAACAATTTACACTAAACTTTTGATGCTTGTTGTGCTGGCGTTAACAGTTGGTACAGTATCAGCACAGGTTACCGTTACAGCATCAGCTGGCACTACTTCTGGAAGTTATGCGACGCTAAGTGCTGCTTTTGGTAACATTAATAATGGTACACACCAAGGGGATATTACAATTGGTATCTCTGCAAGTACTACAGAGCCAGCTGGTAAGTCTGATACACTTTATAGTAGTGGTCAGGGAAGTGCTAGTTATACCTCTGTTTATATTAAACCTACTGCTCTCAATGTTACTGTTTCGGGTAGTCCCGTTACTGGCCGTGGTGTAATTGAACTATTTGGGGCAGATAACGTAACCATTGATGGACATTGTTCATTCAGTGAAACTCCAAATTCAAGAGATTTAACAATTGTTGCTACAACAAGCGTTGTTACAACATTTTGTAGTGCTATCAGATTAGCTAATTCAACGGCTAATGCTAATTTGGCATCTTGCGATAATAATACTATTAAGAACTGTATTATAAATGGTAATGTTTATGGTACACCTGGTGTGGCTACAGCTTCAAATGCTGGCGATACTTCAACGATTACAGCTACTTCTACCTCTACTGCAGCTAGTTTTGGTATTGTTGTAGGTGCTGGTGGAACTTCATCAGTAATTAATCCTGTTTCAGCTACGGCTCCTAGTATGTCAAGCACAGTTGCAACAGGTGGTACTTTTCCTCCAACCACTAACAATTTAGTTATTACAAACAACAGAGTAAATCAAGCTGGTCGTGGTATTGGATATTATGGATTTGGTATAAATAGTTCTAATTCTGTTTCTATTAAATACAATGTCATTGGTTCTAATACAGATCTTACAAATTCTAGAATTAAAAGAGTTGGTAACCCTGTCCAACTTTCGGTAATTAGTGCGGGTGTTTATGTAATCGGTATCTATGTTGGTGGTTCATCTAACTATTATATTGATTCAAATACCATTCAAAATATGGCTTCTTATATTCCAGGTTTAATAGGAATAAATCTTGCTACTATTAACCAATCTCCTGTATCTGGTGTTTACGAAGTACAGGGAAACACAATTAAGAATATCCTTGCTCAAGGTAGCTCAAGTTCTTCTTATGGTATTCAAAATAATGCTGGTAGCAGTTTGGGCTCACCCGTATTAATTAATGGTAACAATATCAGCAATATTCAAGGTATGAATGGTAATGGGGTAATTGGTATTGCTTTATCAAGTACTTATAATGGTTCTTCCGCATCAAATAATAACATCACTAAAATCTGGAATGTTGATAGTACAGGAACATCTCTGGCTGTTGGTATTCAAGTTGCTACAGCTGCACCGGCTTTTGTTATTAAGAATAACTTTATCAGCAATATACTTACTAACTTGGGCTCAACTTCAAATAACTTTGCAGTATCTGCTTCAAATGGAGGTATTTTTGGAATACAAGTAGCCACTACAACTAATACAGGGGGTAATATCTATCACAATTCTGTGTATCTAACAGGTGCTACATTAGGTGCTGGGGCTGTAAATTTTGCTCATATTACAGCAGCTCTTGGAATTGCGGGTACTGGAGACGTAAATTTTGATGTTAGAAACAATATCTTTTTTAACAACATAACAGGCGGTACAACCTGTGCTCATGTTGCTGTTTATTTACCAGCTTCGGCAACTTCTGCAATGAACTTAACTTTAAACAATAATGCATATTATTGTGGTAATGGCACTGCACAAGCTTTGGCACAAGTTGGTATTACACAAGGAACGGGTATTTATACAGCTGCGAATTTTAATGCTGGTCCTGCAGCTGCTGCAAGTAATAATTTCAGATTTTATACTGGTGCTTTAACATCTACAGGAACAAATGATAATGCATCTTTTGCTTCTACCGGTGCTGCTCCTTTTGTATCAGCAACAGATTTGCATATCAATTCAACTGTATCTTCAAGTGCATCTCAAATTGAGTCAGGTGGTGTAAATGTTGGAGTAACCACTGACATAGATAGCGATACAAGAAATGCTAACTTCCCAGATATGGGTGCAGACGAGTTTAATGGAACTGCTTTGGATGTTACTCCTCCTGCTATCTCTTATACTGCACTTGGTTTTGACTGTGACCCATCCATCAGCGGTACAACATCTCGTAAATTAAGTGGTGTCACTATTACAGATGTAACTGGTGTATCAAGCTCTTCTTTACCAAGAATATATTATAAAAAAGGTGCTAATGGTTCTTATACTTCTACTGCTGGAACAAAAACTGCTGGTACTTTTAACATTGGTACCTGGAGTTTTACAATGGATTATACTGCAATTAGTCCTGCAAATGGAGACAGTGTATTCTATTTTATAGTAGCACAAGATGATGCTTCAACTCCTAATGTTGGAACATACCCTATAGGTGGCGTATTTTCTAATGTAAACACAGCTACAACTTATCCTACACCATTTAATTTTAGAACAGCAACATTATCTGGAACCTATAATGTTGGTCCGGGTTTTACAGCTCCGGGTTTCTCTACACTAAGTGCTGCAATAAAAGCATACAACACTAGCTGTATCAATGGTGCTGTTGTATTTAATTTAACCAGTACCAGTTATTCAACTGTTTCAGATACTATCTTAGCAAACTCAACAGCTAGTAGTACAAACACACTTACTATAAAACCTTCTTTGGCAAATACTGTAATTACAGGTACACCGGGTGCTAAAAATGGTGTGATCGTTTTTTATGGTGCGGATTATGTTACAATTGACGGTTCAATTGGAACAACAGCCAACTCAATCTGCTCTCCAACTACAAGAGCGTCAAGAAATTTAACAATAAAAAATAGTTCCGATCCTGGAAGTGCTGCAACAGGTGCAGTAATTTGGTTATGCAATACGACAAGTAACGATGGTGCTACAAATAATAAAATAATTAACTGTAATGTCACAGGTACTTACAACGTATCGTTTGGTGGTTATACACAAGTTGGTATTGGTTGTGGCGGGCCTTCTCCGTCAGGTCAATTAATTCCTGCTCCTACAGGTGCTACTACCAAT
>CANGOT010000254.1 GCA_947455425.1 Chitinophagaceae bacterium
GTTTCAGCAATTGCAGTTACGGGTGATACATCAAAATCCTCGGCAGTTGCTTTATTCAAACTTTTCCAGGCAAGTTCTGGTTGTTGGTATTTGTAGGGCAAAGGATTTTGTTTTACTTCATCCAATCTTTCCTGCAAATCTGCCCAAAACTTTTTCTCCATTTCTTTTGCAAGATCCTTAGCATCTGGCTCACCATTTTCTATAAGATAATTTGTATAAACTTCTCTTGGATTTTGATGCTTTTCGATTAAAGCATATAGCTTGGGTTGAGTGTATTTAGGATCATCGCCTTCGTTATGACCATGACGACGATAACAAACCATATCAATAAAAATATCGCTATTGAATTCCTGACGATAACGTGTAGCAATTTCTGCAGCTTTAACCACAGCTTCTGCATCATCTCCATTAATATGAATTACAGGAGCCTGAACCATGGCAGCAACAGAAGTACAATAATCGGCACTTCTTGCATCACTGAAATCTGTTGTAAATCCTATTTGATTATTAATAACAAAATGAATGGTACCGCCAGTATAATATCCTCTCAGCTTACACATTTGCAACACTTCATAAACAATTCCCTGACCTGCAACAGAAGCATCACCGTGTATCAGAATAGGAAGTATTTTATCGAAATCTGATTCATATAACACATCTGCTTTGCTACGTGCAAACCCAACAACAACAGGATCAACAGCCTCTAAATGCGATGGATTTGGCATTAATTTTAAATGTATTTTTTTCCCATCAACAGTTTCAACTTCACTGCCATAACCCATATGATACTTAACATCGCCACTACCCATGGTTTGATCAACTTTAGCAGTACCTTCAAACTCACTGAATATTTGTTCGTATGTTTTACCCATGATATTGGCCAATACATTCAAACGACCTCTATGTGCCATACCTATAACAACTTCATTCACATCGTTATTTGCAGCAACATTAATAATTGCATCTAATGCTGCAATGGTTGATTCACCACCTTCGAGTGAAAATCTTTTTTGCCCAATATACTTGGTATGCAAAAACTTCTCGAACATAACTCCCTGATTTAACTTTTCAAGGATTCTTTTCTTTTGATTTAGAGAAATAGGCTGAGAAATTTTATTTTCAATTTCATTCGTTAGCCAGTCTAATTTTTTTTGATCAACAATATAAGTGTACTCAACTCCAATATGGTTGGTATAAGCCTTTTGCAGGTGGGTAATGATATTTTGTAAGGTAGCTTCTCCAAGTCCTACAAAGTTGCCTGCAAAAAATTTAGATGATAAATCAGTTTCGCTTAAGCCAAAATTTTTAATGTCTAAATTAGCACCTCTGTCTATTCTCTCACGAATTGGATTTGTTTTAGAAATTAAATGTCCTTTAGACCTATACTTTGAAATAAGTCGGTAAACACTTACTTCTTTTGCCCAATTAATATTAGATGGCGTAGCAGTATCGCCTAAATCAGCAGTACTGACAGCACTACTACTTCCATTGGCAACCGCGAAGTCAAAGCCTTCAAAAAACTTTCTTAAATCTGGATCAATATCGTTAGGATTTTTAACAAATTCCTGATATAAATTCTCTATATAACTTGGGTGTTGATTGGTGATGTAGGAAAAATCTTTCATTACTTGGCGATAAATTGGCTGCTTTATTAAAATTTGTGGGCAAATATCGTTGGTTTGAAGTAAAAAACTGACTTGAATTTTAAGCATTTATTTTTTTTATTATGAGAACGATTACAGACCTTAAAAAAGAATAATCAAATTTTTATTGCTAATTAAGTTCATATCCCTACTTTTGCCGTCCGAAAAAAAATATTTCAGAGATGGCAAATCATAAGGCAACCAAAAAAGATGCACGTCAGGCATTAAAACGTAGAGATAGAAACCGTTACTACGGTAAAACTACTCGTAATGCAATCAGAGATTTAAAAGCACTTGAAACACCAACTGAATATGGTGCTAAATTGCCAAGTGTAGAATCTATGATAGATAAGTTGGCTAAACGTGGTATCATTCACAAAAACAAAGCAGCTAATTTAAAAAGTAAGTTAGCTAAGAAAAAACTAGCTTAATTTTTCTATAAATATATTTTATAAAGGTTGTTCTTCATTGAGCAACCTTTTTATGTTTGTAGCATATCTTCATATAAATATAATTTTCATGAAATACTTCATATCAATATTGGTTTTGCTGATAAGCTGCTCATCTGAAAACTTTCGAAATGCCGAAGATGCTTTAGATGCTGCAAGGGAATTTAAGGATGGATGTTTAAAAGGTAATTTTCAAAAAGCTGCTTTTTATGTTATTGATTCAAAAATCAACATAGATCGTTTGAATGCTATAAAAACTGCTTACAACAACAAGGGAAGCCAGGAAAAAAGAGATTTAAAAGAAGCTTCTATTATGATAAAATTAAATAAAAGCATATCGCCCGATTTATCTGAAATAGTGTTAACCAATTCTGCTGAAAGAAACTACGATACTTTGAAAGTAGTATTACAAAAAGGAAAATGGCTGGTAGATAATATTCAATTTCATAAATAAAACATGATGATTCGCAATATAGCATTTGTTGCATTGGGCGGTGCAGTTGGTAGTGTTGTTCGTTATATAACATCACAACTCATCAGTTTTAAAAAATTTCCGTTGTCAACCTTTACAGTAAATATTATTGGCAGTTTTTTAATAGGCATTTTAATGGGATATATTTCAAAACAAATGAATGCACAAAACTGGCAATTACTATTGGTTACAGGATTTTGCGGAGGGTTTACAACTTTTTCGGCATTTAGCTGGGAAATCGTTTTAATGTTGCAACAACAACGTTATGCAAATGCTTTCTTATATATAGCTGCCACACTAATACTGGGTATTGGTTTTACTTTTATTGGATTTCGTATGACAACAGTTTAATACTATTACAAACTACGAAAAATTAACAACACCATTCTTTATTGCAAATATTACTAACCCTATACGGGTATGAATATTTAATTTTTTAAATAAATCGTCTCTATAACCTTCAACTGTTCTGGGGCTAAGACTTAACATTTCTCCTATTTCTTTATAATTCAGTTCTGTGCAAAATAGTTTAAGCAATTCAATTTCTTTTTCCGATAACTCTAACAGTTTATTTGCCTTTTTGGGGTGCATCTTGGTTTCGCTGATAGCATGCATTAATTTAACGTTTATCAAATCGGTGTAATAAAAGCCATTGTTAATAATTTCATTAATTGCTTTCTCCACTTCTTTGGGTTCACTGTCTTTTAATAAATATCCCCTGGCACCACACTTTAGCATTTTAATAATATTCATTTCAGTATCGTACATACTGATTGCAAGAATATTAATATCTGGGTAATGTTGTTTTATCCATTCGGCTGTTTCAAAGCCATTCATAACCGGCATATTAATATCTACTAAAACAATATCGGGTAAACACTCTTTATCCAGCTTTTCTATAAACTCTTTACCATTGGCTGCTTCAAATAAAATATCAAAGCCACGGCTGGCCAGCCAGTTTGCCAGAATGGTTCTGAATAATTTATGGTCGTCTATTAAAATAATTTTGGTCATTGATACAAAATTGCAGGCTATAAGTATTTTGTAATAATTTTTATTTCAGTCCCTTTACCAATAATGCTATCTATAGTAAAAACAGCATTGATTACCTTGCACCTGTTTTGAATATTTGTAAGCCCAATACCGTTTAGTGACATTGTATTTGTATTAAATCCAATCCCATTATCTGTAACAATAGTTTCCAGATTGTTAGCACTATAGTTCAACGATATTGTTAAATCACTGGCTTGTGCATGTTTAATAGTATTATTAATACACTCTTGAATAATTCTAAATAATATCAATTGAACTTTAGGGTTCAATTCATTAACAGTGCCATTTACATTTACATGAGCATGAATACCCAAACGGCTGATGATTGCCAGCTCGTTTTTTATAGCATTCGCCAAACCGGTTTTCTCTATGGCGTCGCTATTGAGGCTTTTAGATATATCGCGTAAGTTATGAATCGCATCAGCAATATTCGATATACAATCTTTTATGGTATCATTTATATCGTCATTATCACTAATTTCTATTGTAGCCAGACCAAACTTTGCTGTGCTTAATCGTTGACAGATATTGTCGTGAATTTCTTCAGATATTTTTTTTAATGTTTGTTCCTGAATTTCTACCTGGGTGGTTTGCAATGCTTGTATAAACTGAAAGTTTGCCAGTTCTTTTTCTTGTAACAGTTTGTTTTTTTTA
>CANGOT010000255.1 GCA_947455425.1 Chitinophagaceae bacterium
ATTGCCATCAACTGCTTTGTATGTAATAAAACCTTCTTTCTCTAAATTAAATCCTATGATCTCTAAAATATCTGGCTCGTCGTCTGCAATAAGTATTTTCTTTAATTCGTTTTCCATACAGTTATGTTTAAACAAAATTAATAGTGAATTAACAATCTAAGCTTTTTCTTAATATTATCTAATTGTTAAGCACTTATTAGTTATTACTTTTGTGGTAGTAATGAAAATTATATATTCTTTTTTAATTGTATTCATCATCTCTGACTGTTTTGCACAACCATATTTGGGAGAAGTGCCGAATATTCCTGCAATACGTCAACCTTTTCACGATAATATAGATAAATCGCAACAGCAAATCCTTTCACTAAATTGCAAACACGACTCAGTTTTTATTGCATCAAATAATCTTGATGTAAACCTTTATACTACTTATGCTTTGAGAAGTAAGGTAGATTTTTTACAGTATTATGTAGAGAATGAAAAAAACATAACAGACGTTGATAAATACAGATGGTTACGTGGTATTAATGATATGTTGCAGGACTTTGCCAAAGCCTGCAAAGAGAAAAGAATAGATGCTGTTTATTTATCAGATTTGGTAAATGCATATTACAATGCTATGCAAATTCAGCTGGCAAATCAATCCATAAAACCAATCATAGAAGAAAATGAATTAGAAGTAGGAACCATACTGCTTTCAAACTTTGCTTTTGAGAATAATAAAGGCATCAATGAAAGTAAACTAATACTTGTTTATAAGCTATGTAAGAAACATCCCGAGAATACATTAAAAATTTTAACCAAATATCCAAACCTAGCTGGTGCAGACAGTTTGATCATTGACTTTGCATATTTGAATCCTCAGGAATTATATGATTATGCAGCTTCAAATGGTGTTTTAGGAAAGAAAATCAGAAACATTAAAGAACCATTAGTTGCCACTATTTCGCAAATGGCTACTACCAATGATGGCAGATATTTATTTCCATTTTTAGATTTGATTCTTTCTAAAAAAGTCACAGTTGAAGATATTAAGAAAACTATTGCTGATGATGATGCATATTTTAAGTTGTTGGTAAGTACACAAAATTTTTATGAGTTGCAAAGTCAAACAGGAAAACGTCCATTGGCAATAGATGCATTAACTGAAAAATTAAAAGCCAAGGCATTAGAAAATTATATTACACCTATTAATGCTTTGCACGATGAAAGCAATACAGCTGTTAGGTTTGCCAAAATTCAGAATTTAAACTCACAAGAACTTTATTTTGTTACTGTAATGGGAGAAGAGGAGCTTTATACCAGTAGTTTTATTAGTGGGGTATATCCCAAAATGATGGAAGGATTAGGAAATGCAAAAGCTGACAGTCTTTTTAAAATTGTCCATTTTGGCTATTACAGAAAGTTTTTAAAAATGTGTGCATCTTTTAATATGCTAGAAGATTTTTTAGGCAAAATGGATAAACCTGTTGCAGAAGATTTAATGCAAAATTTTGCAAGTGATCTGGAACAGTATTCAAGCCTGGAAGAAGCTGTTGATGTTGCTGATTCATACGGGAGTATAAAAGACTCGGCCACAAAAAGAATCATTATCAATACTGTTAGAGATCATTTACAACAACATATTAAGAATGAGCAACCACGAGGTAAAATCATTTATGGCTTACTGAATCAAATTCTTTCCTCGTTTGATTCAGCTAACAATAAAGTTGCCAAGCTATACACAATTCCGTCGGTGCATCAACTTTCAAATAGTATTTTAAAAGATGATAGAGGAAGAATAAATGTGCAGCAGTTTTTTTATGGCGATAAAGATGGGAAAGAGTTTTTTAATGACTTTGTAAACTCCTTTAGAAACAAAGATTGGCATATAGTCTCTAAGCCTAATTGGGTTGAAGTAAGTAGCAATAGTGCAGTTCCTATTACTATTTATTCTAATCGCCCATTAAATGAAGAGGAAGGATTGGATGATGCAGCCCAAAAAAAATTAAATACCTATTTAGACTCACTTAATATTTATCCAACTATTTCTATTCATCGTGGACATAGCTATTATTTAAAAACAAGCATCAAGCAAATTACAGGTAATTCAAAACTTGTATTGCTTGGTAGTTGTGGTGGTTATCATAGTTTAAGCAAGGTGCTTAATATTAGTACCCAGGCACAAATTATTGCTAGTAAGCAAATAGGAACTGGTGCTATTAACATTGCCATTATTGAAATGATTATGGAACAGCTCAAACTAGGTAAAGATCTATCATGGCAAGCAGTTTGGGCAACATTGGAAAACAAGTTTATTAATAGAAAAGAACTAAAAGAAAGGTTCGACGATTATATTCCTCCATATAAAAATCTAGGAGCAATTTTTATTATGGCTTATAATAAAGCTTTAAGAAATAATCCATATGCGAGTAATTAATCTAAAGCGTTGAAATAGGAAGATGATTTATCGGTGTAAGAACTTTATTTAAAATATTTTTGCAAACTCACTAATACTCCCACATTAATGAAGACTTGCTATACATTTTTTGTAGCTTTTTTGTTTTTGATTTTTACTCAAACAGGATATGCTCAAAACACAAAAATTAAATGCTATTTCAATCATGCTGTAAACACAGCTTTATCAACCGGAACTAGTGCAACATACCTTAATGGGACATTTCCTGATACTATTGCTGCATATATCAATAGAGCAAAGAGTACTATTGACGTTGCTGTTTATAATTTTACATCCAATGGCTTTGATATAGTTTCTAAAATTGCCACTGCTATTAATAATGCTTATACACGTGGTGTTGTAGTTAGGTGGATTCATGATGGAAGTTCCAGTAACGCTGGGGTTAATTTGCTAAATGCCAATATCTCTCGGTTAGCAAGTCCAACAACTTCAAGCTATGGCCTCATGCATAATAAATTTCTGGCCATTGATGTAAACACTCCAGATGCTAATGATGCAGTGGTGATTACTGGTTCTTATAATTTTTCAACAGCACAAACCAATACAGACTATAATAACCTTTTAATCATCCAGGATAAAAATGTTGCAGTAGCATATTATAATGAATTCAATAAAATGTGGGGAGGCACTGCTGCAACCCCCAATATAACTGCTAGCACTTTTGGAACAAAAAAAACATCTTCATCGTTACATTACTTTAATGTGAATGGCACTCAAATACAAATACATTTTAGCCCCAAAGATTCGTGTGGTAAGTATTTAAAGGATGTAATTAATTCTGCGAATACTGATTTGTTTTTTGGTATTTATACTTTCACTGACAATTCAATAGCAACGCCTATTTTAAATAAATTCAATAGTGGAAGTGTAGCAGTGAGAGGTATTATGGATAACTTTAGTAAAACATATACTCCATTTACAACTTTAAGTTCTACATTAGGTAGTAATATGATTGTATATAATGGTGCAGGATTATATCATAATAAAATATTCATTGCAGATGCACTAAATTTTTCATCAGACCCACAAGTAGCTACTGGATCTTTTAATTGGAGTTTAGCAGCCCAAAATTCTAATGATGAAAATTTTGTTGTTATTCATGATTCATCTATTACAAACCATTACTACCAATCGCTTTGCAAAAACATTGCTGATTTTGGAGGAACCCCCTGCATTGTTCCCTTGCCTATTGACTGGATTTTATTTCAAGCTAAAATTAATGATAATAACCATGCAGTTTTAAATTGGGTAACTGATAAGGAAATCAATAACGATCATTTTGAAATTGAAAAAAGCCTTGATGGAAAAGAGTTTCAGCGAATTGGAATTGTTCATGCTACACACAATAATAGTATCAATAATTATCAGTTTATTGATGAAGAATTAAGTGGTGGTAAAAACTATTACAGAATAAAGCAAGTAGATGAAGACGGTAATTTTACTTACTCAAAAATTGTTTCAATTTATAACAGAACAGAAACAACTGTAAACATATTTCCTAATCCTGCCAGTGATAAACTACATATTAAATTGCCAACAAACAGCCAGGTATTAAATATTTATTCAGTAACTGGTGTGAAGTTGCAAACTATTGCTGTAGCTGGTCTTGAGCATATTGAATTGCAGATAAATAATCTTGTCAATTCAAATTATATTGTGGAGATAATAACAAAAAATAATAAAATAGTAAAAACGTTTACCAAGTTCTAATCAGCTGCCTTTATACTTTTTAAAAACGCTTTATATACGTTTGCCCATGGTTTCCATTGCTCTTGATGTGCCAGAAAATGATTGTGCATGATA
>CANGOT010000256.1 GCA_947455425.1 Chitinophagaceae bacterium
TGATTTCTCTAACCAACTAAATATTATTACCGGCGAAACGGGTGCTGGTAAAAGTATTTTAATGGGTGCATTGAGTTTAATTTTAGGCGAACGTGCCGATAGTGCAGCTTTAACCGATGCCACAAAAAAGTGTTTTATTGAAGGATGTTTTTTGGTAGAAAACAAAGAGGCAGTGAAAGACTTTTTAATAGCAAATGATTTAGATAATGGAACAGAATTATTGCTACGCAGAGAAATAACAAATGCAGGAAAAAGCAGGGCTTTTATAAATGATACCCCAGCTACATTACAACAAATAAAACAACTGGCAAGTTTGCTGGTTGATTTGCATCAACAGTTTGATACACTTGAGTTAGGCGATAGCGATTTTCAACGAGAGGTAATTGATGCATTAGCCGATAATAATAAAGTACTGGTTGAGTATAAAGCTATTTATCAGCAATGGAAAAAAGCTCAAAACGATTTAAAAGAATTACAAACCAGACAAGCAACATTTCAAAAAGAACTAGACTATCATCAATTTTTATTTGATGAATTAAATGAATTGAAGCTACAAGAAAATGAGCTGGAAGATTTAGAAGCAGAATTGAAATTATTAAGTAATAGCGAAGGCATAAAATCGGCTTTAAACAAAGTTTATTTTGAATTAAAAGAAAATGAACAACCCATTGTTGTTACCATAAAACAACTCATCAATCAACTACAATCTTACGCATCATATCATAGTAGTTTAGAAACTATTATTGAAAGATTACAAAGTAGTCAAGTTGAATTACAAGATATTGCCAGCGAGGTTGAAAGCCTTAACGATAGTGTATTGTATGATGAAAATAGAATTAATATCATTAACGACAAATTATCCCTGGGTTATAAATTATTAAAGAAACACGGTGTTCAAACAACCAATGAATTATTACAAATTCAACATGATTTAGAAGAAAAATTGCAGGCAGTATTGCACATAGACGAAGCCATTAAATCAAAAGAAAACGAAGCCGCTCATTTATTGCAGCAAGCCACAAAAATTGCCACTACTATTTCAACAAATAGAAACAAACAAAGCAAGCCTTTTGCCGAGCATGTAAATAAGTTATTACATCAGGTTGGAATGCCCAATGCCCAATTAAAAGTTGAGCTAAAAGATATGGCATTAAATGAATTTGGTAAAGATGATATTGAGTTGTTATTTGATGCTAACAAGAGCAATCGGTTCGAGCCTATTCGTAAAGTGGCCAGTGGTGGAGAGTTGAGCAGGTTAATGCTTTGCATTAAATCTTTGGTGGCACAAAAAATGGATTTGCCTACTTTAATTTTCGATGAAATAGATACAGGTATTAGTGGCGAAGCTGCAAAGCAAGTGGGTATTATTATGCAACAGCTTGCTGCCAATCGTCAAATCATTTGTATTACGCATCAACCACAAATTGCGGCTAAGGCCAATGCTCATTTATTTGTGTATAAAGAAGCTATTCATAATAAAATAAAAACAAACATTAAAACATTGGGCCATGATGAAAGAACCCTTGCCATTGCAAAAATGTTAAGTGGCGAAAATCCAAGTGATGCAGCTATTGCCAGTGCAAAAGAAATGATGAAATAGTAAAATTATAAATACTTACAAGTATTCAAACAGCTTCTCCCAAAGGCGAATGATTATGGGCAAACTTAAGCTTATAGAGAGACCCTGCACGAACGAAAAACAAACAGTGCAATAAAAAGTATATTACTAACCCCCAAAATAATATTGGTTAAAGCAAAGCGACCCGAACTGTAAAATAACGCTGTAAAATAATTTGCTAATAAAATACCCACAACATAATATAATGCATATTTAGATGCATTAGTATCTGTTGCCACAAGATCATTATCAAAAAATAAAAAATAATGAGGCAAAAAAACAAGAACAAGCAATGCTATGAGGCTGGTCCACAATAATGCCAGTCGAGCCAAATGGTGAATGGGTATGGTTTTACTAGAGGCAAAGTAAGTAAAGCTGCCATCCATATTAAAACTTAGTATCAGCACCAGAAACGAAAAGAAGTTTGACAAATAAAAAATGATACCCTAGCCTTCTGCTTTTAAAAACCTTGATAAAAAAATGTTTAATAATAACAAGGGAATAAAATAAAAGCCCCGCCAGATAAAACTTTGTTTGATATGTCTGCTAAACAACATGGGTTTAATAAATACTAGGAATGTTATAAATGCTATTTAATCATATACAATACAAAGTAGTTTGAGGTTGCTATAAATTTCTTTGTATGTGGTCTTTATTCCCGAGCTGGAACAGTTGCCGCTCAGGAATGGGCTGTCATTCCTGGGAATGAGTGACTGCCGCTTGAGCGGGAATGGTTCATTCCACGGCTGGAGTGGTTCATTCTCGAGCGGCAGTTGGTGCCGCTCAGGAATAGGCTGTTCATTCCTAGGAATGAGTGAGTCCCGCTCAGGAATGAGCAATTGCCGCTCGAGCGGCAAACACTACAACTTGAGCAGCAATCACTCCAGCTTAAGCGGCAGTGATTGCCGCTCAGGAATGAGCACCCATTCCTGGGAATGACTGAGCTGTACTCAAGAACGAACTGCTTGTGATTGAGTACAGCTCGGTGGTGGTTCACCACAAGTGACTGGTGGTCGACCACCAGTCACTCGTTCCGAGGAATGAACTGGCTGTACTCAGGAACGAGCAAGCTGTGGTTGAGTACAGCTCGGTGGTGGTTCACCACAAGTGATTCGTGGTCGACCACAGGTCACTCGTTCCGAGGAATGAACCGTCTGTACTCAAGAACGAACTGCTTGTGGTTTGGTACAGGTTGTTTAGCCCTTGGTCTTCGCTCCCATCTTCGCCGTTGTGTGTTCTTTACTAACAATGTTTTTATTATTACATTTGATGATGGAATACTTGAGAAAATAATATTTAAACAAATCAACAGTATGGAATTTTTTAACACAGTTGGAGGCGTAGATTTCGTTGTTGGTGAAGAACACACAACAACGGCGAAGAACGAAGCGAACACCAACAAAGGCAAAAAGTCAATTGAGTTTAAATGCTAGTAGCGGGGTATATTTTGTAATGCTACATAATAAAAGTAGTGGTAGACAAATTACAACTAAAATTGTTGTGCAATGAGCAATTCATTAATTTCAAACATAAGTAAGGGTATTATACCCTTACTTATGTTTCTTAAGACTTATGGACAAAATAATTTAGTTCCAAACTTCAGTTTTGAATTATATACAATTTGTCCCAAGATAGTAGGTGTTCCTGCACCGCCACCCAATTTATGGAGTGCAATACCAATAAAAGGGATACAATTTTTAAATACTTGTGCAAATATTTCCGCTCCTCAATTAGGTGTTCCGTATAACGATATGGGAAGTATTAACAACTATCAACCAGCACATTCAGGTAATAGTTATTGTGCTTTCGTAGGTTTAAATACAAGCCCATTAGCAGGTAATTATGGCGGCAAACGACATTATTTCCAAGTAGAACTGACTGATAGTTTAAAAAAAAATAAAAAATATAATTGTGGTTTTTATGTAGCATTAAGTAACGGTGCCAATTATGGCATTAATAATATAGCAATGGCAATTTCAAAAAGTGCTCTAACAGTAGATACTAGCGTTGTAAAAAATTGGGTTATAAACACCAATCCACAGATTTATAATTTCGGTAATCCAATAATTAAAGACACACAAAACTGGATATTAATTCACAGCATATTTATAGCACAAGGTGGGGAGCAATATATAACTATCGGCAACTTTAAAGACAATGCTAGTACTAGTATTGATAGGGATCTTCCGCCTAGCACATACGATTGGGCAGTATATATGTTAGATGATGTTTTCGTTTATGAATTAAATAATAGCTATTGTGCATTAGCAAATGCAGGCAGGGATACAACCATACATATTGGAGACAGTGCATTTATTGGTAGCTATATAAATGGTATAGACAGTATTAAATGGTATGCCAATGGTACAACCTTAATAGACAGTATTCAGCCAGGTTTTTGGGTAAAGCCACAGCAAAATACTTTTTATGTGTTGCAGCAAACTGTTAATGGTTGTTTTAGTGCAGATACAGTGTGGGTTAATGTGCAGCCCTTACCACTCAAATTTTTGAAATACGAATTACGATTTACGAATGGTGAGCAAGTAGAAAATAGGTGGCAAACCGCCAATGAAATTAATGTGAGCCA
>CANGOT010000257.1 GCA_947455425.1 Chitinophagaceae bacterium
CCTGAAATATTAAAAGAATCTTTATTGTACCTGTTTATTTTATAGCCAGCATTTTGAGTAGTGTCATTCATCTTCAATTTGCCAGAATCAAAGTGAAAATTAATATAGTAACTGTTGATTATTTGTTTTACATGGCCTTTATACTTTTTATAATAATATTTATTATCATCAAGTCTAGAGTAATGCTGAGCTTTACACACATTACAAATAAGCAATAAGAATAATAATTTTTTCATAAATACCAATTAACTAATAAACTTACCCCTCCATCTCCAACTTCAAAAATTTAGCAGTATGGCTGTTCTTTGCTTTCTTGATCATTTCTTCAGGTGTGCCTTCAAATAAAACCTTACCACCACCATCACCACCTTCTGGACCAATATCTATAATGTGGTCTGCCATTTTAATCACATCTAAATTGTGTTCAATAATTAAAACCGAGTTACCTCTATCCACCAGTTTGTTTACTACATCCATTAATAGTTTTATATCCTGAAAATGTAAACCTGTTGTTGGTTCGTCTAGAATATAAAATGTTTTGCCTGTATCTTTTTTACCAAGTTCTGTACTTAGTTTAACACGCTGTGCTTCGCCACCACTAAGGGTTACAGCAGATTGCCCAAGTGTTATATAACCCAAACCAACATCTTGTAATACTTTAATTTTTCTATACATCCAAGGGATGGTGTTAAAGAATTCGCAGGCTTCATCTACACTCATATTTAATACATCGCTAATAGATTTTCCTTTATAACGAATTTCTAAAGTTTCTCTGTTATAACGTTTGCCATTACACTTCTCACAATGCACATGAACATCTGGTAAAAAATTCATTTCTATCACACGCATACCACCACCTTCACAAACATCACATCTTCCAGTTTTAACATTGAAAGAAAAACGCCCAGCATTATATCCACGAATTTTAGCTTCGGGTACACTGGCAAATAAGGTTCTTATTTCTGTAAAAAATCCGCAATATGTGGCAGGATTACTGCGTGGTGTTCTACCAATTGGGCTTTGATCTATTTCAATTACTTTGTCAATATGTTCAAGTCCTTCAATGGTTTTAAATTCTTGGGTGAAATACTTACTGCCATAACAATGTTTAGCTAAAAGAGGGTAGAGGGTTTCATTAATTAAAGTTGATTTACCACTACCACTTACACCACTTACCACAATTAATTTACCTAAAGGAAAATCAACGTTGATGCCTTTTATATTGTTGCCTTTAACACCTTTTAAAGAAATGGTTTTGCCATTACCTTGTCTGCGTTCTTTGGGGATTTCTATTTTCTTTTTACCACTTAAATATTGTGCGGTTTCGCTGCCACTTTTAATCACTTCATTGGGTGTGCCGGCAGCAACAATATTACCTCCAAACTTTCCTGCTTTTGGTCCAATATCTACTAGGTAATCACTTGCTAACATAATATCTTTATCGTGTTCTACCACCAAAACACTATTGCCAATATCTCTCAGGTTTTGCAATGCTGTAATCAATCTGTGGTTATCTCTTTGGTGCAAACCAATACTAGGTTCATCCAAAATATAAGTAATACCTTGTAATTGAGAACCAATTTGTGTGGCTAAACGAATACGCTGAGACTCGCCACCACTAAGGGTTTTAGAAGGTCGGCTTAAAGAAAGATAGGTTAAGCCAACATCTAATAAAAACTGTAAACGCTCTCTGATTTCTTTTAATACATCTTTGGCAATAGTGGTTTGTTTGTTGCTTAATTGCTTTTCAATATCTGTAAACCACAGCATCAGTTTGTCTAAATTCATATTGCTTAATTCAGCAATATTTTTATCTGCTACTTTAAACCAGAGACTTTCTTTTCTTAATCTTGTACCATTGCAAGTGGGACAGTTACTTAGTTCCATAAACTTTTCTACCCAACTCTTTAAACCATCATTACTCTGACTAGATGTAAACCATCTTTTCAACATATTGATAATACCTTCATAACTTCCTGTAAAAGTTTCAGGAATATTTTCATCGTTTAAATCTATTTCTAAAGTGTTGCTGATATTCTTATCTCCAAACAATAATAAGTTTACTTGTTCTGTGCTTAATTGGTTAATGGGTTTGCCTAAATCAATTTTGTATTTTCGTGCAAACAGTTTTACCTGATTATAAACACTGGCTTCTCTTTCTTCGCCCAAAGGCACAATACCACCATCTTTTACAGCAATACTTCTGTCAGGAATGATCGTTGCCATATCGATAGAATATACATTGCCTAAACCCTTGCAATTATTACAATAGCCATATGGTGAGTTAAATGAAAATGCATTGGGTGAAGGTTCTTCGTAACTAATGCCAGTTTCTAAACACATTAATTGTTTGCTGTACATTATAGCCCCCCCGCCCCCCGAGGGGGGATTTTGAAAAGCTTGCTCATTATCTGAAACTTCATCAATTTCTAAATTTTCTTTGCTGTTTTTTTTGTTGATATTTTTTTTTGGAGATGGTTTTTCTTCTCCCCCCTTGGGGGGTGGGGGGGCTGGGCTAACAAACATCAATCCTTTGCCCATTTTTAAACATTGCTGCACACTTTGGCTCAACCTAACTTTCATGTCTTTTGTAACTGCCATTCTATCAACCACTACTTCAATGTCGTGAATTTTATATCTATCTACTTGCAGCTTTGGGGTAAGATCAACGATATCTCCATCAATTCTAACTTTTAAAAATCCTTTCTTTCTGATTTCTTCAAATAGTTCTCTGTAATGTCCTTTTCTTCCACGAATGATGGGAGCTAGTAATGATATCTTTTGATTACTAAATTTTTCAAAAATGTTTTCTACAATCTCTTCCTCACTAAACTTTACCATTTTCTTACCAGTGTTGTAACTGTAAGCATCACTGGCTCTGGCAAACAGTAAACGCAAAAAGTCATACACTTCAGTTACTGTACCCACAGTACTTCTTGGGTTTTTATTGGTTGTTTTTTGTTCAATGGAAATTACTGGTGATAGGCCTGTTATTTTATCAACATCTGGTCTTTCCATATCGCCCAAAAACTGTCGTGCATAAGCACTAAAGCTTTCCATATATCTACGCTGACCTTCATTGTAAATAGTATCAAATGCCAATGAACTTTTACCACTACCGCTAACACCTGTAAAAACAACTAATTTGTTTTTAGGTATGGATATATCTAAATTCTTAAGATTATGTTCTCTTGCTCCAAAAATTTCTATGCTGTCTTGATTGGGTATATCGACCGTTTTTGTTACTGCCATTTTAAATGATGCTCTGATTTTATGCAAGCAACAAAACTATCCTAAAAATAAATAGGGGAGTGGCGGTGTTGGAAATTTAAAATACATTTGCTACAATGTTTTCACGCTTTTTAAATTTTAAGTCATTATTAACGGCCATTGCCATTTTAATTGTTAGTGGTACTATCTTTTATTCGCAATACATTGCTAAAAAAATTGCTTTGGATGAAAGAAGAAAAATAGAACAATGGGCCGAAGCTGTAAAAGCGAACAGTAGTTCAAATACTACAGTTACAAACCTTGCCAGTAGAATATTAACAGAAAACAGTTCCGATATTCCTATTATACTTGTTACTGAAAATGAAGAAGTACTTGATTACAGAAATCTGGATAGTAATACCGTTACTAAGGACAAAAACTATATTAAGAAGAAAATAGTTGATTTTAAGAATCTACATCAACCTATTGAATGGAAAAATCCATACGATTCAACACAAATTAATAAAGTGTATTATGGCGAGTCTAAATTATTGAAAGAAGCACGTTACTATCCAATTGTTCAGCTAGTTATTGTAATACTGTTTATTACCATTCTCTTGATGCTATTGCAAAGTAGTTATAAAAGTACCCAAAACCAGGTGTGGGCAGGGCTTGCAAAAGAAACTGCTCATCAACTTGGAACGCCAGTAAGCAGTTTAGAAGGATGGCTTGAAATGCTTAGAGAAATAAAGGGTAATGAGAAGATTGTGCCTGAAATGGAAAAAGACATCAACAGGCTTTTACTAATCAGCGATAGATTTGGAAAGATTGGCAGCACACCCAATTTGGAAGAAAAAAATATTGTATTGCAAGTACAATCTATGATGGATTATATTAAGAAACGAGCAGGACAAAACGTTAACTTTAATTTGTCATCAAACCAAGAAAATATTACTGCACATATTTCTACCCCCTTGTTTGATTGGGTGATAG
>CANGOT010000258.1 GCA_947455425.1 Chitinophagaceae bacterium
ACCCCCGGACCTGTAACAGTCAACAGTTTTCAAGACTGCCGCAATCGACCACTCTGCCATCTCTCCGGTTGCAAAATAATAGGTTGAAAGTTTAACTACCAAATATTTATTTAATCTATTTTTATTAACTGCTTTAAAACACGCTCATATATTTACATTTGCAACTCTAAAAAATAATCGAACAAAATATTAATATGGCAAGAATCATTGGTGTAGCCAATCAAAAAGGTGGTGTTGGTAAAACAACCTCGGCAATAAATGTAGCAGCAAGCCTTGCTGTGCTAGAATATAAAACCCTTTTGGTAGATGCAGATCCACAAGCTAATAGTACCACAGGTATTGGGTTTGACCTTCACAATATTACCAGTAGCTTGTATGATTGTATGGCAAATCAAACACCGGCATCGGAAGTAATTTTAAAAAGCGAAGTACCCAACCTTGACTTAATACCCTCTCATATTGATTTGGTTGGTGCCGAAATTGAAATGATCAATTATCCTAACCGCGAAAATGTGATGAAGAATTGCCTGAGTGCTGTTAGAGATCAATATGACTTTATTATTATCGATTGCTCGCCTTCACTAGGGTTAATCACTGTAAATTCGCTAGTAGCAGCAGATAGTGTGCTTATACCCGTTCAATGTGAGTTTTTTGCATTAGAAGGTTTGGGTAAATTATTAAATACTATTAAAATTGTTCAAAGCAGATTGAACCCCGAACTTGAAATTGAAGGCATACTCATGACAATGTACGATGGTCGTTTGCGTTTATGTAACCAGGTAGTAAGCGAAGTAAGAAAGCATTTTGATGAAATGGTATTCAATACACTCATTCATAGAAATACAAGATTGAGTGAAGCCCCGAGTGTGGGTAAACCAGCAATTCTTTACGATTCTGAAAGTAAAGGGGCTGTAAACTATCTTAACCTAGCTAAAGAGATTTTACAGAAAAACAATATGACTAAAATGAGTAACGAAGAAAGAATACTGGAATAGTTTACAGTTTGTAGTTTACAGTTTAAATGTTTTGATAACATCATTTATCAGCATTCGAATATTCAACATTAGTGCATTACAAACCATAAACATAAACAACAATTTTAATGAGTACTGCTAAACAAAATAATAAAGACCTACTAGGCAAAGGAATTCGTTCCCTGCTACAAAACATTAATGAAGATTTAAAAACAACATCTGGTAACCTGAAGAGTAATGTTGTAGAAGAAGTAACACACGCTACTCGTATTCCTTTAGAAAGTATCATTATCAATCCTAAACAACCGCGTAGGGATTTTGATGAAACTGCTTTAAGTGAACTAGCTACTTCTATAAGAATTCATGATATCATTCAACCACTAACTGTTTCTAAAATTGCTTCAGGCAAGTATCAGTTAATTGCAGGTGAAAGAAGGTTCAGAGCTTCTAAAATAGCTGGACTAAAAGATGTTCCGGTTTACATTCGTCAAGCTAATGATACCGAGCTATTGGAATTAGCCTTGCTCGAGAACCTACAACGCGAAGACCTCAATGCCATCGAAATTGGATTGAGCTACAAGCGTATGATGGAAGAACTCGACTATACCCAAGAAAAAGTTGCCGAAAGAATGGGTAAAGAAAGAAGTACTGTTACTAATTACATTCGTTTATTAAAACTTCCACCAGACATTCAATTAGCAGTTCGTAATGGATCCATTTCTATGGGTCATGCAAGAGCTTTGATAACCATTGACCATATAGACAAGCAGCTGTATATTTTCAATCACATAAAAACCGGACAACTGAGTGTTAGGCAAACAGAAGAACTTGTTCGTAAGCTTTACAAATCAGATACAGCATCTAGCACCAGCAATGCATCCAAAAATAATTTGCCGCCAGCTTATAAAAAGATAGAAGATAACCTTGCATCTCACTTTGCAACAAAGGTTAAACTGGCTCACAATAAAAGTGGCCATGGCAGCATTACTGTAGAATACTACAGCCTGCAAGAACTTAATAAAATATTAGAACAAATGAATGTAGTTATTAACTAAATCAATAAGTTATAACTTTATTATAATCATCTCTATTATTAGCAAATATTCATATTAATGCTTACATCATCACCATACATTTTATATTCCGACGGTAACGGAAGTATTTTCGAAGACACTTCCATGTATGCAATGGGCAGGGCTGGATGGGACGCTCTTGAAGTTCCTGTAGAAGACTGGATTGAACTTCCCGATGGTGGAAACCTATACGAATTACCCGGCAGAAGAGGTATTGGTATTGATGTAGTTAGTGGCGAAATGAAGATTTGCGATAAAGGATGGGCAGTTGCAGCATTTATTCCTCCTGCACATACAGGTTTGTATATAGCTGCTTATGAAAGCGAGCCAGAAGCTCCCATGCTTCCTTTATTTTGCTATACAGCAGCAGCCTGGTTCGATGACAAATTTTATGTCCCGGCAGTAAGAATTGAGCAAGATATTCGTCAGGAGTGTGCTGGATATGATGATGATAAAATAAAAAGTGGTACCGATAATTTATTATCTAACTACTTGCATAACAGACTAGTTAAGCATTTAATGGAGAATTGTTGTTTAACATATAACTGTCCAGCTGCCAGAAACCTATCATTGGGTCGTTGGGAGTGCCCGGTACCCTCATCTCCTGCTTGCAATGCCAACTGTATTGGCTGCATATCATTTCAGCCACTGGAAGAAGAAATTGTATCTACACAAGACAGGTTAACCTTTAAACCCACCGCAGAAGAGATTGTGGAATTTACTGTTCCCCATTTAATGAATGCTCCATACCCTATTATTAGCTTTGGGCAGGGTTGTGAGGGCGAACCACTATTAATGTGGGAAACCATCAGAGAATCAATTATTGAAATAAGAAAGCATACCTCAAAAGGCAGCATCAATATTAATACCAATGGCAGCAAACCAGATGCTGTAAAAGCTCTTTGCGAGGCTGGACTTAACAGCATCAGAGTAAGTACCAACTCGGCACAAAAAAGTATCTATACCAGTTATTATCGCCCCAATAATTATCAGTTTGAAGATATCGTAGAAAGTCTCAAAGTTGCTCGCAGTTTCGGTGCCTGGACAAGCATTAATTATTTTGTGTTTCCTGGTATGACAGACACAGTTGCTGAATACGAAGCCCTAAGACAGTTGATTATTGAAACCGATCTTTGTATGATTCAATGGAGGAACTTTAATATTGACCCCGATTGGTACTTAGGCAAAATCGGAATCACCGAAACACCCGAAATGCTCGGGGTTAATCAATTGATGGAACTGATACACGATGAGTTCCCCACTGTGAAATTTGGTTACTTTAACCCGCCTATAGAACGAATAAAAGGTGATTACTCCATAGACTTCGCCCACTAAAATATTGACTTAGGATCCCACACAGGTGGTTTATCAGCAGGTGGTGGTTCTTTGATAAAAATAATTATCAGTATAGCAATGCACAGCCAAATTAATACATTAATGGTATTATTGGCTTTTAAAAACCTTTTGCTTTCAATAGTAGAAGCATCGTGTATATTATGCACACTGGCTAGCATAATAAAACTAAGCAAGAAACTTCCTCTTCCGCCTTTGGTTATTTGTAACCAAAGTATAAATTTAATCGTAACAAGCAAGCATATAATTGCATAAACAATCATCTCAGCTGGTGAAAACTGCATAACAATAACAATAAAGGGTGCGTGAAAATAATTGCCTCATTGATATCCTTAACAATTCTTTAACAGAAATATTATTAATTTACTGAATTAGTAAATTAGCTATCAGTGTACCATTCTCCTTTACACCAAGAATTTTATCTAGGTAGAGCTATTAAATCTGGCTTATAACATTTATGTCGTCTTTCAACCCAAACATAACACTACTTTAAGTTATAGGCTTCTCACAAATGCCCTTGTAAAAAATAGTTTAATTAAATAGTTGGTTGTGTACATGTTACACACTTATATTTGCATTGGTTTTTCATAGGATATTGGATTTTAAAAACGGGGCGGTGTATCTACACCAGCCCTTTTTTATTTTATTTTTTTGTAGTAATAAATCTACAGTATATTTGTACCCACCCCGCTAACGATGAACATAGAACAAATTGCAGCATTTGCTGATAAAACCCCATTGGTTAATCAAAGAACTGTGGTTAACCTTATAGATGGCAGTGTATACACTGGCTATTTTTTTA
>CANGOT010000259.1 GCA_947455425.1 Chitinophagaceae bacterium
AAAGACTTTCAAAAAGCAAAATCAATTTGGCAATGTTTTTAATGTTTATCTCAACAACATTTTTTATAACAACATTAAAAGCACAACCACATTCAAACAACTTAATGTATGGCATAACACTTTGTGGTGCTGAATTTGGCGAAAAGCATTTGCCTGGAGTATTAGGTGTAGATTACACTTATCCCACTACAAATGATATTGACTATTTCGTATCAAAAGGAGTTGACTTAATTCAATTACCATTTAAATGGGAAAGAATACAAAGAGTACCTGGAGGGCTCTTAGATCAAAATGAGTTAAGCCATATTATAACTTTTGTAGATGAATGTGCTGCTAGAAATATAAAAGTAAATCTGATTCTTCAAAACTTTGGAAGATATAAACTAGACGGTTTTACTTACGTTGTTGGCAGCCCCAATATGCCAGCTGCCTACCTAACAGATTTTTGGAAAAGAATGGCTAGGGCAATGTTTGACAAACAAAATATTTATGCATTTTCCATTATGTCTGAACCTTATGATATGGGGCCATACAATTGGGCAAACACAGTGCAACAAGTAATTAAAGGTATCAGAGAAATAGATAGATATACAGTAATACTTGTTGATGGAGATAATTACTCTAACCCTGCTACATGGGAGCAATATAATGATGCCTTAAAAAATGTAAAGGATTCTGTAAACAAAACTATGTTCAATGCACACTGCTACTTTGATAATAATTATTCAGGTACTTATGCAAATAGCTATGATGTGGATGGTGCTTATGAATGGATAGGTGTTGAAAGAATGCGACCATTTGTAGAATGGCTCATCAAAAACAAAAAACGAGGATATGTTGGTGAATTTGGTATTCCTAATAATGATTCAAGATGGACAATAGTAATGTTTCACTTTTTAGAATACCTACAAATGCACAATATCGGAGCATCTTATTGGGCAGCAGGAAGATGGTGGAAAGATTATCCATTATCTGTGCAACCTAAAGACAATATTGACCAACCACAGTTAACCGCTTTTTCACAATACTTCAATAAAAAACTTACATATTAAGCACGCTGCTTTAAATCAATGGATGTATGAAAAACAAGTCAACAAGGTTTGGGTTTTTGTTGGCGACTATCAAGGGCTGCATTTCTGCAGTCCTTTTTTTATAAACTCACGTCCTATTCAAGTCTCTTCCGCCCTTGTTGCTCTTCGCTTCCATCTTCGCCGATGTTGGGTGTTATTTACCAACATCGAATAAAAGGACGCTGCAGTGCAATTAGGCAGCAATCGCAACGGAGTACCCTCTAAAGAGAGACACTGCTAGAACCCCGGAATTTGATGGCGTGTATGACAAGCTAAAAAAGTAAAATTGATTATTGCACCCTGTTTGTTAACTCTACCAACACAAAAAACAACAAGTTTTCGAGACACAAACTTTGGCGAAGAGTTATCAATTTTTGTTACAACACACCTAATTTTGATTCATAAGTTTTTGATGGGAACTTTTAGCCATACAAGAATTAACAAGCATCTTAAAACTAAGTTTGTAAGATATAAAATCAAAATAAAAAAGGTATTAGAAAAATATGAGTAAAATAATTTTTGACAGCGGAATATCTCTTGATGGTTTTTTTGCAGGCGATAACAGCAGTCCGCAAAATCCTATGGGTGGCGTTTCGGGGCAAATTCATTCCTGGATGTTTAATGAAAAAGCTTTCTGGGAATACTTAGGATTTGAAGGAGGCAAAGAAGATGGACCTGATGGAAAGTTTATTAGAGAAACAATTGAACGAACAGGTGCGTTTATTATGGGTAAACGTATGTTTGAAGAAGGAGAAGTAAGCTGGCCCAATGACCTGTATAAAGCTGATGTATATGTGCTAACACACGAAAAGCGTGAACCTTGGGTACAAGAAGGAACAACTACTTTTTACTTCATAAATGATGGAATAGAAAGTGCTTTGGACAAAGCAAAACAATCTGCAAATGGAAAGGACATCAGAATACAAGGTGGTGCAAATACCATTCAACAATTTTTAAACGCTGGACTTGTGGACGAGTTTTTTATTCATATAGCTCCTGTTTTTTTAGGAAGTGGTATTCGACTTTTTGAAGGCATTGATAAAGACAAATATGAAATAAAAATTCAGGAAGTAATACCATCTGAACTGACAACTCATTTAAGATATAAACTGATTAAGAAGTAGAAACAACAATTTAAAAACATAAGTTTAACATGATTGGACACGACGAATACAGCCTCTTCATTTCTTCTTTATTGTTATATAGTTTGGGCGGGTGATGAGCCGATAAAATGCTGATATTTTAACAATGCTAGTCTTGTTCATTGGCTATAATTAAAGCTCACATTAATAAAATTAAAATAATGAATCCAAAGACTGATTGGTTTGTTACAAAACAAACAAAGTGGCAGGAAGCTTATTTAGAATTAAGAATAATTGTTCTTGATTGCGGACTTACCGAAGAATTGAAATGGGGTTGCCCTTGTTACACTATTGGCAAAAGCAATATTGTTTTAATACATGGTTTTAAAGACTATTGTGCTTTGTTGTTTATGCAGGGAGCTTTACTAAAAGACACAAAAAATATATTAGTACAACAAACTGAAAATGTGCAATCGGCGAGACAAATCCGGTTTAAAAATGTTGATGAAATATTAAAAACAAAATCAACCATCAAGGCCTATATCAAAGAAGCGATGGGTCTTGAAAAAGCCGGGCTTAAAGTAGCATTAAAGAAAACAACTGAATACAAAGTACCAGAAGAGTTTCAAACTGTTTTAGATGATATGCCTGAATTACAAAAAGCTTTTGAAGCTTTAACACCCGGGCGACAAAGAGGTTATTTGCTTTATTTTTCTGCAGCCAAACAATCAAAAACAAGAGAAGCAAGAATTGAAAAGTATTTACAAAAAATACTTGATGGAAAGGGCTTAGATGACTAACTAAACTTACTGAAGTGTTTTATGGTGGTGGATATTTTCTCAACAGATAATTTATTAAAGCTTTTTGAAAGCAAGACCAATAGTATCACTTTCACCTAAACCAATACATTTTCCATCCACACTAAGTTAGTTAAATAGCCAATTAAATGCGAGACTATTGTAGGAAATACTCAAGCAATGATAACAGACTTGATGGGCAAAAAAATTATCTCTCAGCCTCTTAGTTTGGGTAGTAATACCATTGATATATCCAAGTTCACAAAAGGGTTTTATTTTGTTACGATAGAATCAAAAGCTGGAAGCAAAACTCAAAAGTTGATAATAGAATAGTAGCAATCACCTAAACTAAAAAAGGCAGCTTAAACAATAATTTTAAGCTGCCTTTTTTATAATTATACTTTTATATTTAGTTTTTTTCTGGATTTAAAATAGCTTTTAAAACATTTGCTTTTAGTAAATATTTTTTAGCAACATTAATTAAATCTTCTTTTTTAACTTCTGCTAATCTTGCAAAGTAATTTGTAATTAATGATGGGTTAAAGCCATACATGTCTTGATTTTCAATAGTTGAAGCCCAAAAATTATTTGTCTTAAACTGTGTTTCAATTAACTTTTTTCTTTGTTCAATTACTTTCAGCATATCATCTTCAGTTATATCACCACCAGCAATTTTTTTAACTAACTCGTCAAATGCTGCTGTAAGTTTATCTACATTTTCGGGAGCAGCAGAAACAGATAAAGTTAATGTGTAATCCAATATTGGACTACGTTGCATCTGACCACTAACTCTAGGAGAATAGGTGCCTCCCATTTCTTCTCTTAGTTTTTCTGTAGTTTTCATTTGCAAAACTTCAGCCATTAAACCATAAGCCAGGTTTTCTTTGTCATCAAAAGATGTTAAGTTTCCATAATAGCTTAACTGGATTTCAGATTTATTTTCTTTTCCTCCTTTAACAATAAGAGTATTGTTACCAACAATAGGGCGAATAATATTTGCAGCATTCAGCGATACAGCACTAGATTTTGTTGGAATAGAAGCGATATATTTTTCTAATAATGGTTTTAAGGTTGCTTCATCAACATTACCAACAAACACAATAGTTGCACCATTTAGATTACTAGTTAATTTGGTATAAACACTTTTAACATCATCGAAATTTAAAGCATCTACTTCTGCCGCATCAGGAATACCTGAAATTCTTTTGCTATTATTGTAACGATATTTATTC
>CANGOT010000260.1 GCA_947455425.1 Chitinophagaceae bacterium
CCAGAATATCACAATTTTGTTACAAGTTTTTTTTAAATAGTATAAGGTCTTAGGTTTGCATCATGATAACAAATGTTCTTCATCCCTGGCACGGTGTTAAATTTGGGGAAAATGCACCCCGAGTTGTAAATGCAATTATTGAAATTCCACAAGGCAGTCGCTGTAAATATGAAATAGATAAAGCAACTGGTTTATTAAGGTTGGATAGAATTATATATTCTTCTTTTCATTATCCTGTTAATTATGGATTTATTCCTCAAACCTATGGTGGTGATAAAGACCCATTAGATATTTTGGTGATAACAAGTTTACCTGTTCAGCCACTTACATTAATGGAGGCAAAAGTTATTGGGGTAATGCAAATGATTGACGGAGGTGACGCCGATGATAAAATTATTGCTGTTGCAGCGAATGATCCAAGTGTGAATCATTATAATAATATAGAAGAGTTACCCAAACATTTTTTTGAGGAACTCAGACATTTTTTTGAAGAATATAAAAGACTTGAAAACAAGACAGTAGAAGTGGAAGAATTCAAAGATAAAAGTACAGCACTAAAAATTATTGAGGAAGCAATTGAATTTTATAAAACAACATTTATAAATAAATAAATTGAAAACAAAAATGACTCTAACCATTAGCGTTGTAATAATACTATTATTAATAGGTATTTTCTCTGGAGCACTCAGTGGCTTGGTTGGCGTTGGTGGAGGAATTATTATTGTTCCTTGTTTAGTTTTTTTTCTAGCGTTTCCTCAAAAGTTAGCACAAGGCACTTCTTTGGCTCTTCTATCATTACCAGTAGTATTTTTGGGAATGCTTCAGTATTATAAACAAGGATACGTTGATGTAAAAGTAGTTGCTATTGTAGCAATTGGCTTTATCCTGGGAAACTTCTTTGGTAGTAAGGTTGCTCTATTTATTAATGACAATATTTTAAAGAAAATATTTGCAGTAATTCTAATTTTAGTAGCTGCCAAAATATTATTTTTTGATAAAGAGAAGCAAAAAGAAAAGCAACCAATTCAAAATACACAAAGTGCAGAGAAATGATTGCTTTATTAATTAATAAATTTTTAGAACTAAATGTAGTAGTATAATAAAGCTCCAAGCCCCATAATTCCAAGAACAATTGCAATTACCCACCAATAATCTTCTTTTTCTTTTACAACCAATCTATCTCCTTCACTATCAAATTTTGATTTTTTAATAATAGATGGTTGCACAGCTGCATAAACATCCATCAATCCAGTATTTGCAGCCTGTGTTTTTGTTATCCATAAATCAGGTAAAACTTGTTTGCTTTCAGTTTCTGCATCAATAGAATATCCATTATAATCTCTCTTCAACTTACCAATTCCTGGCAAAACAATACTTCCATTAGTAGCCGCTTGCTTTTGAATATCATGAGTAAATTCTTGAAATCTACGAGCAGCTTCACTTTCATTTACATTCAGTTCTTTTGCCAAGTAATTATACAAAGAATAAGTATCAGTTGCAATTTCTGAACTTTCCAGTTTAATATTTTGTGTTGGAGGATTTAGTTTTTTGTTTTCAAAGTCCATTGTAGCAGGCACTTGCTCAACTCCAAAAGTGCCAATTCCAGGCATAGATGCTTTACCATTTAATATAAGATATTTATAAAATAACTCGTATAACATAATAACAGGTTTTATTTAGTGAAACGAATATACAACTCCGCCAACAATATTGAAGCCCAAAACATTATATTGGTTCCAACGTTGATACTGGTTGTTGAATAAGTTGTTGAAATCTAAATACACATTCAATTTACTTAATACTTTATATTCCGCACCAATATTTAAATCAAAGGCAGCACCAGTTTTTGCAGTTTGTATAGTTTGAACGCGATAATCAGAACCACTCATAAAAAACAAATCACTCTTCAGAAATATATCTTTCATTAATTTATACTTCAATGTTCCTGTAATTTCCAAAGGAATATATCCATAGGCCTTAGGATATAACTGTTGTGATGTAAATTGTGTATATTTTAAAGCAGCAATAGCACTAAATTTTTCTTTCTCTGTATACCCAACTTCGCCCGAAATTCTGAAAGCATTTAAAACTGGTTCATATAAAATATTAAATGTTTGACTTTTTTGTGAAGCCGAATCATTTACAAATAAAACCTGATTAGTGAATTTCAAAAAAGATAATTGAGCATTATAAGTGAAGTGCTTTTCAACAGATCCTTTTAAACCAGCAAATATTTCAGAAATTTTTGTATTCTGAAATAAACTTGGTTGTTCAATAAAAGGATTTAAAGCAGCTAAATTTTTGTAATTATTTTTTTGAAAATATCCCAACCAACCACCGGTTAAAATGAGAGTCTCATCAGTTAGTTTATACTCACCAAAAATATTTGGCAAAAAAGCAAAAACACTATTATCCCAAGTTGGTTGCACGCCTAGATTAATTGCATAATCTCTTGCCTTTATTTTTATTGAAGGAGCAATAGAGAAAATATTATTTGCTATTTTAAATTGCTTTGCTGTATAGCTTGATATATCTGCATTTAAGCCTAAGTTAAAAGATGTAGCATCAGAAATATTTTTTGTGATCGGTGCTTTAATAATTGCATTTATTTCGTTGGCATTATTATTATCAAAAAAATATGATGCTTTTATTTGTGGATGATAAGTAACCCCGTAACTATTTTCAGTTTTTGAATGCAAACTAATATCTGCTTCGATGAGATTAAAATTTTGAGCCAAAGAATCTTTGGAGAAAGCATACCCTGATTTTGGATTTACACCATATTTATTTTGGTTACATAAATTATAAGTAATTGATGCTAATAATTCATGATTAGTAATACCAGCAAAAGCACCACTTAATTTTAAGTTTGCCTTAGTATATTCTTGAAATGGAATACTACCTTTTGAACTTACAAACTTGCCAAAAATTGTATATAGTGCATTTGAAGGATGCCCGAATGCTAAACCAGTCTCAAAATATGGTGTAGTAAAATTGCCAAACCCCGCTTTAATGTATTGATGGTTTTGCCAAGTAAACTCAGAATCACTAGTTAATGCCAATGGTTTTATTGGAACTGGTTGATAACTAAAAATTAAGTTCTGTGCGGGGATATTATAGTTCAAAGTAAATCGATTGGTATCCATTTCTGGAGCAGAGGCAGTAAAATTTATTTTTGCAGCACTTCTGAGTGATGGTTTGAAAGAAGCAAATACTGTAACACTTCCTAGTCTAGGAGTGTCATTTGATAATTTAACAACTGTAGTTTGTTCCCCAGAACTAGATTCGTTACCTCTTTCTCCTCCACCCTGACTTTTTGGACCTTTCTTTTTTTCTTTTTTAACATGCACCACATGCTTAGCTTTATTGGTACTCCGTTTACGTTGAGCATTTACAACTGTGCAAGACAACATAAAGGAAAAAAGAAATAATATTTTTATTACGTTCTTAATCATAAAATTTTAATTTGTTTCTACTTTATTTACTCTATCTTTTTCAACAATTAAAGCTGCTAATTTTTGTTTGGCTTCTTTTTGTAATTCTTCAATCGTAGAATTTTCGGCGATGCTTTTATATGTGGCCTCAGCATTAAATAAATCTTTTTCTTTAAAATAAATATCTCCTAAAAGAATATAACTTTTAGTAAGCCAATATTCATACGATCCAAACTGTTTAATACAATTAAAGGCTGCACTTTCGGCATCTTTTCGTTTATCTTGTAAATACAAAATTTCAGCAATTCTATAACTAGCTTCTGCACTGAATTCTGTTTTACCTAAAGCAATTACTTGTTTATATGCTGTAGCAGCTTCATCTAACTTGGCTTCGTTTTGATTCACTTTTGCCACAATTAAATTTGCCATCATTTTATCATCTGTGGCTATTAATTTTTCTTCCAATAAATCTTTTGCATTTGGTAAAGCAGCTGCCCATTTTTGTTGTTTGTATTGGCAACGCAGTAATCCTCGCATTGCTTCTAATTTATTTTCTTTTTGGGAAGATATAATTTTTGCTTGTGCAAAATATTTTTCTGCGGTGATATAATCTTGCTGTTCAAAATAGGAGATTCTTGCAGCTTGCAATACACTTCTTTCAGCAAATTTGTTGGGTGCTTTCGCAGCAATTGTTTCATAGAATGCTAATGCAGCTCTACTATTTTTTTCAGCATAA
>CANGOT010000261.1 GCA_947455425.1 Chitinophagaceae bacterium
GGTGTTAATGAAGCCATCAAGTGTTATGGAATGGAACTCAAAACCAATAACGCTAAACTGGCTAAAATTAACCTTGCTATTCACGGTATTGAAGGTAAAATAATTGAAACGAATAGTTTTTATAGTGACCCTCATAATTTGCTTGGTGGTTGTGATTTTGTAATGGCTAATCCTCCTTTCAACGTTAATAAAATTGATAAGGATAAAGACTATGTAAAAACCGACCCACGTTTACCATTTGGTTTACCCAAAGCAGATAATGGAAACTATTTGTGGATGCAGTATTTTCATAGTTACTTAAACAACACTGGACGTGCAGGTTTTGTAATGGCGAGTTCTGCAACCGATGCTGGACATAGTGAAAAATTAATACGTCAACAGTTAGTTGAAACTGGTGATGTTGATTGTATTGTAGCAGTTGGTAATAACTTTTTTTACACTCGTTCCTTACCTTGCCACGTATGGTTTTATGACAAAGGAAAACGTAAAGAAAACAAGGATAAAATATTGATGATTGATGCACGTAATGTGTATAGAAAAGTAACCACAACTATTAGTGATTTTAATGAAGAACAACTTGAAGGATTAACAGCTATTATAAAATTATATCGTGGCGAAAAAACAACTGTTGCTAAAAACAATGAATGGTTTAATGTACGTTTTGAAGATGGAAAGTATAAAGACATTGAAGGTCTTTGTAAGATTGTAACATTAGATGAGGTTAAAGAGAATGATTATAGTTTAACACCAGGAAGATATGTAGGTGTAACATTTGTAGAAGATGATGGTGTTGATTATAAAACCCGTTTATCTGAAATACAATTAGAGTTGGATACTTTAAATGAAGAAGCTGTAACACTGAGTAAAACCATTGCTAACAATTTAAAAGAATTGATATGAGGGGATGGAAAGAAGTATTATTTACAGACCATTATGAGATTTCGTCTGGATTATCAAAACCTGCAACAGAATTTGGTTTTGGTTATCCATTTCTATCATTCAAAAATGTTTTTGAAAACTATTTTATTCCCGAGGATTTGAATCAGCTTGTAAATGCAAATGAAAAAGAAAGAAAAAGCTGTTCGATTAAAAAAGGGGATATTTTTTTAACCCGCACAAGTGAAACAAAAGAAGAATTAGGAATGAGTTGTGTTGCATTAAATGATTATGAAAATGCAACATTTAATGGATTTACTAAAAGATTAAGACCTAAGACAAAAAATGAAATTGACCCATACTTTATTGGATTCTATTTGAGAAGTCCTAAATTCAGGTCAGACATTTCAGCATTTGCAAATCTAATTACAAGAGCAAGTTTAAATAATGATGCTATTGGTCGACTTAAATTGTTTTTACCACCATTAAATATTCAAGAGAAAATTGGTTCAATTTTATTTTCATACAATCGTCTAATAGAAAACAACCTCAAACGAATTAAACTTTTAGAAGAAGTTGCACAAAGAACTTATGAAGAATGGTTTGTTAAATTTAGAATAAATGGAGAACAATTAGCTATTGATGAAATGACTGGATTACCAGTGGGTTGGGAAAGAAAAAAACTGAACCAAGTTGCAAATATTATTTCAGGATTTCCTTTTAAAAGTTCTGATTATATTGAAAATGGATGTTACAAAATAGTAACTATAAAAAATGTTCAAGATGGATATTTCGTTCCTAATACAACAGACTCTCTAATTGAAATTCCCTCAAAAGTAAAAAAAGAACAAGAGCTTAATACGGGTGATATTATTCTTTCCCTAACAGGAAATGTTGGGAGAACCTGTTTAGTATATGGAGATAATTATTTATTGAATCAAAGGGTTGCAAAATTGATAGCGAAAGAAAATTTTTCATTTGGTTTTGTTTATGCTACAATGAGAAATCAAAAGATGTTAACTACACTTGAAAATATTTCAAATGGTGCAGCTCAACAAAATTTGAGTCCAAATAATATGGGTAATGTGGACGTGGTTTGTCCTGATGAAAATACATTATCAAAATTTAATGACATATCTGATTCTTCAATAAAAATGATTTGTAAATTATACCTGCAAAATCAAAAGCTAAAAGAATCCCGAGACATCCTTTTACCCAAATTAATGAATGGCACTTTAAACATAGAAAGCTGATGAGTTTTGAATATTCAGAAGATAACTTAATAGAAAATGCCACCCAAGATGTGTTGGAAGATTTGGGTTGGAGCGTTATGTCTGCTTGGACTAAAGAGACCTTTGGTGACAATGGTTTATTGGGTAGAGAGAATAAAGGTGAAGTGATATTGAAACGTTATTTATTAAATGCTCTGCAACAGTTAAACCCCAACTTACCAACTACTGCATACCAACAAGCCATTGATGCCATAGCACTTAAACAAGCCGATAAAACCTTAGCAAGAAACAATCAAGATAAATATCAATTATTAAAAGATGGTGTTCCTATTAGTTATCAAAACGCTAAAGGAGAACTTGAAAAAAAGAATTTAAAAATTATAGATTTTGACGATTATAATAACAATCATTTTTTAGCAGTTCGTCAATTAGAAGTGGTTGGTGAATTATACAATAGAAGACCCGATGTAATTTGTTTTGTAAATGGAATTCCATTGGTGTTTATGGAACTTAAAGCACACCATACAGATTTACGAAACGCTTACACCGACAACATTACAGACTACAAGGATACTATTCCTCACGTATTTTATTCAAATGCTTTTATCATTTTAAGTAATGGTACTGATGCAAAGGTTGGAACGATTACAAGCCCCTATAAATTCTTTTTAGATTGGAAACGTATAACTGAGGAAGAGGAAGGAATTGTGAGTTTAGATACAATGGTTCGTGGTACTTGTAGCAAACAAAACCTGCTCGACATTTTTGAAAACTTTTTATTGTTTGATGATAATGGTGGAGAAGTTGTAAAAATTATGGCGAAAAACCACCAATATATTGGTGTAAATAAAGTGCTACATCAGGTAAATAATATTGATGAATTAAAAGGTAAATTGGGTGTTTTTTGGCACACGCAAGGAAGCGGAAAATCCTACTCAATAGTTTTTATTTGTCAAAAAATTCATAGAAAATTAGGAGGCTCCTATACCTTTTTAATTGTGGTAGATAGAAGTGAATTGGAACGTCAGATATACGACACTTTCACTGCCGTTGGTGCAGTACCAGCAACCAAAAACAAAGACAATGTTGCTAAAAGTAGAGAAGATTTAAGAAAGCTATTGACAGAGAACCAGCGATATGTGTTTACACTGATTCATAAGTTCTCCATCGACCCAAAATTAGAAACAGAATACCCATTAATTACCGATAGAAAAAATGTAATTGTAATATCTGATGAAGCACATAGAACACAAGCAGGAACATTTGCAAGAAATATGCGTTTTAATGGAATTCCCAACGCTTCTTACTTAGGATTTACAGGAACACCATTGATAGATGAAGAAAAAGAAATTACTAAAAATATTTTTGGTGAATATGTTTCAATTTATGATTTCAAAAGGTCTATTGAAGATGGAGCAACACTTCCATTACGTTATTTAAACAGAGGTGAAAAATTAGGAATTGAAAACCCAAAGTTGGATGAAGAAATGATTGAAATTCTTCAAAATGACGAGTTGGATGAAGACCAAAAAAGAAAACTAACCTACCTGTTTCAAAATAATTATGTAATACTAACTTCAGAAAAAAGGTTGAATGACATTGCAAAAGATTTAGTGTGGCATTTTAACGAAAGAGGTTATCAGGGTAAAGGAATGTTTGTTGCATTGGACAAACCAACAGCAGTAAGGATGTATGACCTGATAATGAAACATTGGTTGGTGTATGTTACAGATTTAAAAAAGAGTATTGAGAAAGCCAGTGATGTTGAAGAAGAGCAGCAACTAAAACGTAAATTAATTAAGGTTACAGAAACTGAAGTTTGTGTAGTGGTAAGTAGTGAACAAAACGAAGTGGATAGGTTTAGAAAATTGGGTTTGGATATTGCAACACACCGAAAGAAAATGGTGGAAAGAGATTTGGAGAAAGAATTTAAAGAAGATGAAAACCCTTTTAGATTAGCTATTGTATGTGCAATGTGGATTACAGGTTTTGATGCTCCTTGTGTATCTACTGTTTACTTAGATAAACCAATTAAAGGTCATACACTAATGCAAA
>CANGOT010000262.1 GCA_947455425.1 Chitinophagaceae bacterium
AGTATGGAACTAGTTCTGGCACATATTCTAATACCACAAGTATTTATAATAATATAGCCAATACACCAGACGAAATTGATTTGCACAATTTAACTGTTGATACTCGTTATTTCTATCGAATGAAATACAAATTAATTTCAGTATCTACATACACAGCAACACCAGAATATACTTTTCACACACAAAGAGCAAAAGATAGCACGTTTACATTTACTGTTGAAGCTGATGAACATTTATACGATAAAAAAGGAGTAAAAAGTATTTATCAGATTTGCTTAAACAATCAGTTAAAAGACAAACCAGATTTTATGCTTTCATTGGGAGATATTTTTGGCGATGACCATGAATGGAGTACCATTACATCAGGGGCTTTAGACACTTTGCACAAAGATTACAGACCCTTTTTAGGAAGCATTTGTCATTCTGTTCCTTTTTACATCGCCTTGGGTAATCACGAAGGAGAGAATGATTATTATTATAACCATAGCCCAGGTGCTAACTTATGTGTTTGGGGTACGCAATGGCGTAAATTTTATTACCCCAATCCTTACCCTAATGGATTTTATAGTGGCAACACCGATAATGAACCTTATGGCATTGGTAATCCAGAAAATTATTATGCGTGGAACTGGGGTAACTCTTTATTTGTTGTATTGGACGTTTACAGAAATCAAAATGATACCAGCGATAAACCAATAAAATGGGATTGGAGTTTGGGCTTACCACAATATACATGGTTAAAAAATACTTTGGAAACTAGCACAGCAAAACACAAATTTGTGTTTTGTCATCACATACGTGGTCAGGGACGTGGTGGCATTACAAATGCAAAGTTGTATGAGTGGGGTGGCTATGATGGTGCTAATGGAAATAAATACAGCTTTCCCACGCAAAGACCAGGCTGGGCAAAACCTATTCACAAATTATTTGTAGATAATGGTGTAAATGTTTTCTTTCAAGGGCACGACCATGTTTATGCACATGAATCACTTGATGGTATTGCTTATCAGGCAGTGCCAATGCCTAGTGATTCTACATACGAAATTGGTAAACTTGCTAATGCTGGTGCGTACTTATCTGATACACTAGATGGTACTGGGCACATTAGAGTTACGGTTTCTTCAGATTGTGTTAAGGTTGATTATGTAAAAGCTTTTTTACCAGCCGATACTGGTGGAATAAAACATAATGGCGATGTAGCGTTTTCTTATACAGTAGGTACTTGCAACTTATTACCAGTTAGTTTAAAAAGCTTTACTGGATATAAAAATGCTGCAAAGAATATTTTAAAATGGATTACTGCAACCGAAACCAATAACCACCATTTTGATATTGAAAGAAGTATTGATGGAATTAGCTTTGAAAAAATAGGAATAGCTAAAGGCAATGGCAATACCACCAACGAAACAAGCTATTCATATATTGATGATTTATCAGAGCAAAAAGTATATTACTACAGACTAAAGCAAGTTGATAATAACGGGAATGTAAAACTTTCTAGCATTGTAGTATTATATGCTAAACAAAACAATTTAGATGTAATGATTTATCCAAACCCAGCAAAAGATAGAATCAATATTCAATATCCGGAAAGCATTAAAAACCATCAAACAAAGTTGATCAATATATTTGGCCAGGTAGTGCTTGAAAGTGCTGCAAATACTATTGATATTAATAAATTGCCATTGGGTATTTATATAGTAAATATAGAAACAGAAAAAGGAACCATCAATCAAAAAATTATTAAACAATAAATTGCTTCAGCATTAATCATATTAATATGAAAATTATTTATAGCTCAATACTTGCGGTACTTTTAAGTTGTACCATAAAAGCTCAAACCTTTAATGAAATTTTAGGAAGACCAACAGATAGTGCAGTAACAATGAGTATTTTATTTGATCAGGATGTGCAGGTGTATTGGGAAATAGGTACAGCATCTGCAAGCTATACTATTACAACATCAACAGTTGTTGCCAATGCCAATGTGCCATTAGAATTTGATTTTTTAGGTTTGCTGCCTAATACTAAATATTATTATAGAACCAGATATAGATTACTTATAAGTAGTGGTATCTTTAATGCAGGTGCAGAACATACATTTTACACAAGAAAACCAAGAGGCACAGTTTTTAATTTTGCTGTTGAAGCAGACCCTCATTTAGATACAAATACTAATCCTGCATCTTATACACTTTCATTACAAAATATGTTATCGGCAAAGCCTGATTTTATGATTGATTTGGGGGATAATTTTATGAGTGAAAAAGAACCTATTGTTAACAAAAAAACTATTACAGATAGAACAAAATTATTTAGACCATACTTTGGAACGCTTTGTCACTCTGCTCCTTTATTCATTACTATTGGTAATCACGAAGGTGAGTTAGGTTGGCGTTTAAATGGTACTGATAGTAGTATGCCTGTTTTAGCAGCCAATATCAGAAAATTATATTATCCTAATCCTTATCCAAATGACTTTTATACTGGAAACTCAACAGCAGAAAGCTATGTGGGTTTAAGAGAAAACTATTATTCTTGGGAATGGGGTAATGCCTTGTTTGTTGTTATAGACCCATATTGGTACACTACAGTTTCTAACAGAGCGGGTTGGGGCTGGACACTTGGCACTATACAATACAACTGGTTTAAAAATACTATTCAAAACAGTACTGCAAAATTCAAGTTTGTTTTTTGCCACCAACTAGTGGGCGGTAATGGAAATGATGCTCGTGGCGGAACAGAGTATGTGGATTATTTTGAAATGGGTGGTAAAAATGCCGATAGCACCTGGGGCTTTACTACAAAAAGACCAGGATGGGCTGAACCCATACATTCTTTATTGGTAAATAATAATGCTTCTATCTACTTTCACGGCCACGATCATTTTTATGGCAAGCAACAAAAAGATTGTATTATCTATCAAGAAGTGCCACAGCCATCATCAAAAAATATTAATAGCAATTTAGCTGCATCTTATGGCTATTTAAACGGTGTGTTTTTACCAAGTCGTGGTTACTTAAATATAACTGTTGGTAACGATAGTGTAAAAGTTGATTATGTAAAAACCTTCTTGCCAAATGAAGAAAATGCGTCAAGACATAATAAGGATATAGCTTATTCTTACTCTATTGGTAGCTGTAGCAGCGGTTTACCCATTAATTTATTGAGCATAAATGGGCACAATGAACAAACAGCAAATATTATAAATTGGACAACTAGTAGTGAAATAAATAACAGCCATTTTGATATTGAAAGAAGTGAAGATGGGATTGAGTTTATTAAAATTGGAGAAACAAAAAGTGCAGGAAATACAACTGTTAGTACCAATTATTCTTTTACCGATAAAACTCCTTTAACTGGCACAAGCTTTTACAGATTAAAACAATGGGATTTTAATGGCGAGTTTCAATATTCTAAAATAATAAGTGTTGAAAATAAGAGCAAGCAACTGGGTGTAACTATTTATCCTAATCCTGCAAAAGAAAATATTATTGTAAAAAGCTTAACTGCAAAAACATATAACAGAACAGTTGAAATTATGGATATGCTTGGGAAAAAAGTCACTTCAGTTACTTTGTCTGCCAATCAAAGTGTAATAAATATCAATACACAAAACATTGGTAATGGAGTATATTTTGTTAGGGTAAATGGTGGCAATGAAATGATAATTGAAAAGTTAGTAATTAATAAATAATTACTGCTTCTTTTTAATAGGTCTAAAATAATCTCTCATTTCTTTTACTAAATCTTGAAACTTGTTTAGTTGTTGAAGTGTACATATTTTAGCAAGTTGTTGAGCCTGTTCCAATCTATACAACTCAATCTGGTATTCATTTTCAGCAATGCCTCTGGCAATATGTTTAGCTAAATTGGTATCTATGTGGTTGCTAAACATTTCTTCATTTAGTGAGTCTCTACCTGCATTTAGTTTTTTACGAACCTGTTGTTCTTTATCAAAAAAATCTTGTCTAATTGCTTTGAATTTCTCTTCTTGCTCAGGTGTTAGTTCTAATTCTTGCTTTAGTATTTGCGATAATTCCTCCACCGATTTTTTTGGTGGTCTATTATCTTTTTCTTCTTGCTTTGGAACAATTGGAACTTGACTAGCTGGAGCTGGCTTATTGTTTTTATGCTGCCATAATATAAAACACATTGCACC
>CANGOT010000263.1 GCA_947455425.1 Chitinophagaceae bacterium
AAAGTTGTAACCGATGATAAATTCGGTGGCTATTCTGCAACCAAACATCTGATTGAATCGGGCTGTAAAAAAATTGCATATTTATCTCTTTCAAAAAAACTGGTGAATAGCAACAGCAGGCTCGAAGGATATAAAGATGCATTACAAGAAGCTGGTTATCCCATTGATGAAGCGAATATTATTGATTGTGGAAACGATAATAAAAAGAACTTTTCATTAATCTATAAGCTATTAACAAGAAAAACCAATAAGGTTGATGGTATCTTTTCTGCAGCCGAAAGTCTTGTATTACTAACCTATCAGGTGTGTAAAGAACTAAGTATTAAAATTCCACAACAGGTTAAAATAATTACATTTTCCAACTCTCCTACCTCATCATTTTTAGAACCGTCTTTATCTACTGTTACCCAACCAGCTTTTGATATAGGAAAAGAAGCTGCTACATTATTATTTAAGTCTATAGAAAAAAAGAAAATAGATTATTCTGATGAGGTTAAAGTGCTGAAATCAAATTTACTGATCAGAAATTCAACAAGAAAGTAATATTATCAAGCAATTTGCAAAAGAGATTGGAATAAATTCATAAAACAAAAAAGCTCATAGATAATTCTATGAGCTTTTTAATATTTGGCTTTCGCCTGAGTGATCCGGATTGGATTCGAACCAATGACCCACAGCTTAGAAGGCTGTTGCTCTATCCAACTGAGCTACCAGACCAGTTCCTTTCGGGCTGCAAATAAATAACTTTTTCTGATACTTAACAAACATCATTTTCAAAAATATTAACTTATGCTCTCAAACACTTTATTTTGCTGCATAAACGATTGTAAAATGAGTGAAAATAATTTGGTAATTGGATTAGAAAAACTTGAATTCGATGTTTTAAAGCAATCAGTTCACCAACCAACAAACATTTCTATTTCTTCCGAAGCAAAAGAAAAAATAAATCATTGCCGCAACTATCTCGATAATAAAACCGCCGATGGCAGTAGAGCATATTATGGTATTAATACAGGTTTTGGGTATTTACAACATGTAAAAATAGATGCTTCTCAAACCCAGCAATTGCAGTATAATTTATTAATGAGTCATGCTTGTGGCTTAGGGAATAAAGTACCCGATGATATTGTTAAATTAATGTTGCTATTAAAAATTCAATCTTTAAGCTATGGCAACAGTGGTGTGCAACAAATAACCGTTGAACGTTTGGCAGATTTATATAATAATAATATTCTTCCTGTTGTTTACACACAAGGTTCTTTGGGTGCTTCGGGTGATTTGGCACCTTTAAGCCATTTGTGTTTGCCATTAATAGGACTAGGAAAAGTAAAAGTGAACAATGAAGAAGTTGAAGCCGAAACAATTTTAAAAAAACACAACTGGCAAAAGGTTTTACTGCAAAGCAAAGAAGGATTAGCATTAATTAATGGCACACAGTTTATGGGTGCTTATGGTATTTATTGCCTGCAAAAAGCCGAGAAGCTATTGCAATGGGCTGATATTATTGCAGCTATTAGTTTCGATGGATTCGATAGCAATCTGCAACCTTTTAATCCTTTAATACATAAAGTAAGGGCTCATAAAGGACAAGTTGATACAGCCGCTACCCTTTTCAATTATTTAAAAGATAGCCATATTGCCAATAATTCAAACAAACAAACACAAGACCCTTATTCTTTTAGATGTATTCCACAGGTTCATGGAGCCAGTAAGGATAGTTTTAACCATGTATTGGGTGTGTTCATGACAGAAGTAAACAGTGTTACCGATAATCCGAATATTTTTCCTGATGAAGATGAAATATTAAGTGGGGGAAATTTTCATGGTCAGCCTCTTGCATTGGCTTTAGATTTTTTATGTATTGCTATGAGTGAAATAGCCAGTATTAGTGAAAGAAGAACCTATCAGTTAATCAGCGGGCAAAGAGGTTTGCCCTTATTCTTAGTAAACGAACCTGGATTAAATAGTGGCTTTATGATTCCACAATATACTGCTGCCAGTATTGTAAGCCAGAATAAACAATTATGTACCCCTGCAAGTGTAGATACTATTAGTAGTAGTAATAATCAGGAAGACCATGTGAGTATGGGTGCCAATGCTGCTACAAAATGTTTACAGCTAATAGAAAATGTAGAAAGGGTATTAGCAATAGAATTGCTGACAGCCGCACAGGCATTGGATTTTAGAAGACCATCAACCAGCTCTCCTTTTATAGAAAACATCATGACAGCCTATCGTAGCAAAGTTTCTTTTAACGAAAGAGACAGATTATTGCACACAGATATGCAAGCAAGCGTTGATTTTTTAAGAGAGTTTGAATTATAAATAAAACATCCCAAAAGCATCAAACTTTTGGGATGTTACATAATTAATGCAAGTTTGCTATTAAGCAATAGTAGTGCTGGTTGCTATAGGGCTTAGCCCACTATCTCCTGCACTATTATAAACTACCACAGCCACACTCACATCTTTTTTAGCAGGCAAACCACTAAAGTTCACAGAACCTTTTGTGCTATTTATTATAAATACATTTGCCGAATCGGGTGGTAATTGCAACACACCATTTTGTAGCGTAACATTAAATACAGCATCCAACACTAAAATAAAGGTGTACATTCTGGCACCTTTTGCACCCAAAGCTTTTGCTTTAATTACACCACCTTTATTAGAAGTGATGGTAACACTTGATGCAGCAACTGGGTTGGAAGTTCTAGCATAAGTGCTGCCAGTACTTTCAAACCCGGCACTATGAATAATCGTTTCAACTCCATTGGCTACACTATTAACATAATCAGCAGTTACGTGCAGTTTATCATCCAAATCGGTGCAACTATTTTTTAATTCATCCTTGCCCAAATCGCCATTTTTACGGTTGGCCCAAGCTAGTTCTACCCTTGTTGCAGCAGTTTCATTTTCAGAAGCTTTTACAGGCGGACTAGGAAATGTAGCATTACCATTCATGGCACTTGCAACACCATGTGCAATACCTGCCATTGTTAATGGCGATTTTTTGCTCCAATTAATACGAGCTTTAATTTTCTTTGACATAATAATAATTTGAGAAAGTTTTTAAATAAAACAGAATTGTTGTATTCTCTTTCTCGACAAATAATTTATCAAACAATTTGCCATAAATGCCAGAAATTAAAATTTTAACATTTCAATTATTTTTATATTGGCATAGCTACGCAGTAGTTTTAATAATAGAAAAATGATAAAAACAAATTAAGGAATTATATGTTTTAATTGTGCCTCGCACAGGCATCATTTGCCGCGTGTAGGCAAAACTTGCCTCGTGTAGCCATAAGTTGCCGTGTACAGGCTAAACTTGCCTCGTGCAGGGGAACTTTGTCACGTGCAGGCAAAAACGGCCCGGTGTAAGCACAAGTTGCCGCGTGTGGGCGAAACTTGCCTCGCGTAGGCAAAGATTGTTTTTGTTAAAATAGAACCGGCAGTGAGTATTTAATTAAAAATAATCATCTGAATAAGGATTTGCAGGATTAGAAGATTAACAAGATGACATCTTGTTAATCCTTACATCTTTAAATCCTGATTCAGACAAATAAATAGTAATAATTGGTTTTTGAGACTCCAACATCTAAAAACACATCCCCCTACTTCCCAAACTTTCCTTGTAATGCTTTTAGTGCATCGCTCATTGAAGTTTCTTTTTGTGCAGGTTGGGGTTTATTGTTTTTAAAATGATTGGTTTTATGGGTTTGTGGCTCTCGTTTAAACTCTTGTGTTTGTTTAATAGAAAGCATAATTCTTTTGCGTGCAATATCTACTTCTATAATCTTTACCTGCACTTTTTGGTTTAGTTTCAACACCTCACTTGGGTCGCTGATATATTTATGTGCAATTTCACTTACATGTACCAATCCATCCTGCTTCACACCAATATTTACAAATGCTCCAAAGCGTGTAAGGTTGGTAACTATGCCCGGCACAATCATATCGGGTTTAGCATCTTCAATTTTATAAATTGCAGCAAACTCAAATACTTCTAATTCGCTGCGTGGATCTAGTCCGGGCTTTTTTAATTCTTTTATAATATCTGCAATGGTAATGGCACCAATAGTTTCGGTAATATATTTTTTTCTATCAATCGTATTCAACAATGTATCGTTGCCAATCATTTGTGCTACAT
>CANGOT010000264.1 GCA_947455425.1 Chitinophagaceae bacterium
ATTCTTATTCGCATATAGCTTCTCACCAAAATTTATATCTTTTATATCCCAAAGAATATTATGATGCCTATATGTACGGGCCAACATTTACTGTATTAATTGCACCCTTTACGTTTTTGCCAAATTCAATAGCTTTAATACTTTGGGGATTATTAAATGCTTCTTTATTATACTTCGCCATCAGGCAACTTCCTATTAAGCAAGAATATCAAAATGCTATTTTAATATTAGCTTCAAACGAATTACTGAACACAATTTCTCATCACCAGTTTAATGCAATTGTAGCTGCTTGTATTATTTTAGGCTTTACCTATATAAATAAAGGAAAAGATTTTATAGCACTACTTTTTATTGTGTTTGCAACCATTACAAAAATTTATGGAATCGTAGGTTTTTCTTTTTTCTTTTTTAGCAGAACAAAATTAAAGTTCATTGTCTCCACTATTTTTTGGTTTGCTTTTTTCTTTATCCTGCCTGTATTTATTACCTCGTTTTCTTTCTTGCTTCAGTCATATAAAGACTGGTTCGATGCACTGGTTTTTAAATCGCATAAAAACGTTACCATTAACGAAGATGTTTTTTTTCAGGACATTTCGGTGATGGGATTTATTCGACGAAATTTTAATACCCATTTTAATAAAGATGCTATTGTATTGTTTTTTGCTGCGATTATTTTTTTATCGAAATATATTCAACATAAATTTTTCAACGATATAAGGTACAGACTTTATTTTCTATGCTCGGTATTATTGTTTGTTGTAATCTTCAGCACAAGCTCTGAATCGCCAACTTATATAATTGCTTTTCCTGCTTGTTGTTTATGGTTGGTGTTACAACCTGCAAGTAAAATGGCCAATGCAGTTTTTTTGTTTTGTTTAGCGTTTACAAGTTTTTCAAACTCAGATATTTTTGGTAGTTATGTAAGAAGTTTTAGTGTGCATCATTCGATAAGAGTGTTGCCTTGCTTTGTTTTATGGGTTATCATTATTATTCAAATACATACAAAACAATTTTTGCAAACTGATTTGAATAATGGATTAAAACTTAGGTTTGTGAAATAAATATTAATACCACGTTTACAATTTAAAAAAAACAACATGTCTATTCATAAAGAAATAAAAAAAGTTACCACACATACGCTTCAAAAAATGAAAGCCAATGGCGAAAAAATTTCTATGCTTACAGCATATGATTTTTCTTTTGCTAAAATTTTTGATGCTGCAGGAATTGATGTGTTGCTTGTTGGTGATAGTGCAGGCAATGTAATTGCAGGTTACGAAACAACGGTGCCTGTTACACTTGACCAAATGATTTATCATGCACAAAGTGTTGTACGTGCAGTGAATAGAAGTTTGGTAGTGGTGGATATGCCATTTGGATCTTATCAAAGTAATAGTGATATAGCAGTGGCATCGGCAATTAGAATTATGAAAGAAACCGGGGGACATTCTGTTAAAGTAGAAGGTGGTGAAGAAATTATTGATAGTATTAAAAAAATTGTAAGTGCTGGAATTCCGGTGATGGGACATTTAGGATTAACCCCTCAAAGCATTTATAAATTTGGAACTTATACAGTGAGAGCCAAAGAAGAATTAGAAGCCGAAAAATTAAAAAATGATATTAAATTATTAGAGCAAGCTGGTTGCTTTGCAGTAGTGTTGGAAAAAATACCTGCAACACTTGCAAAAGAAGTTACTGCAAGTGTAACGATACCAACCATTGGAATTGGTGCGGGTGGCGATTGTGATGGACAAGTGCTGGTAATGCACGATATGCTTGGTATTACAACAGAATTTAAACCCAGATTTTTGCGTCAGTATTTAAACCTTGGAGAACAAATTGATACAGCAGTGAAACAATATGTTGCTGATGTAAAAAGCAATGATTTTCCTAATATTAATGAGTCTTACTAGAAAATAAATTTCTAATTAAAAAGCCACAGATTCGAGAAGAGTTTGTGGCTTTTTAGTTTGAAAGTCTAAAATAAATTTCCTTTGAAAGTATTCTTGGTATTGGCTCACAACCAACTTGGGCTTTAATGTTATAAATTCTAATATAATAATGTGGGTTTAATTTCTTGAATTCTCTAATTGAATTCTTTGTAAAGTATGCACTTTTATTTATGATTCTTTTGTAAATTACTTTATTAGAATCTGAGAATTCTATCTTATAAGTAATTAAATGATTTTTTACACCTAAATCATCATATAACTCTGAAGCATTTTGTATTCTAACACCAACCTGTCCCCAAAACTGTTCACTGATAAAACAATTAGGGCCATTACCAACCATTGGAATTGGTTCTCTTAGTTCTTTTAGATAAAATCTAAGTTTATTTAATAGAGTATCTCTGCAATAAATACTCAAAAAAACAGAATCAGATTTACTGCTGCAAATCTTCCATAAATATTTTCCATCTTCACTAGCACTTCTTATAGAGCCTTCACTTACTTTAATATTAATATCGCTTAAATTATATTCACCCAAGGTAATGGCAATAGGGTTTTCAACACCAATATAAATTACCTGTGTTGCTGGTGTGTAGGCAATTACGGGGTTAAACTGTGCAGAAAGATTTGTAAAAAATATTGTACAAAAAATAATTGTTGTAATATGTTTTACAAAGCGGTTCATGATGTTTAAAATCTTGCAATCAATTTTAAATTCACCATTCTTGGTGTTAATCTATTAGGTATAGCAAATGTGTTGTTTTGATAATCTTTGATCATTAAATAGCTAATGGTATTGGGTCTGTCAATTACATTAAACAATTCAAGGCTTGCCCAAATGCTACTAAAATTTCTAAAAGGAGAATGGCTTCTTCTATTTGCTTTTGCACCATCAACCAACATCGCTGCAAAACCCATATCTATTCTAATATAGGGGTCAACTAATAAAGCATTTCTGTACTTTACGCTGCCAGGAATATTGTAGGGTAAATTGCTGCCATACAATCCACTTAAATAAACTTTAATGTTTTTATTGGTGCTTAAATAATCCTGATAAAATAATCCAAGCGTAATTAATCTATCTGTTGGTCGGCGTATCCATCCAACTTGATTGGTAGTGCTATCAGCAATTACCTGATCTTTTGTTGAAGGCGTAATTAGTTGCCCGGCTGCGTTGTAATAATTTTTATAAAAAAAGTTGTCAATTTTTTCTTCTGTTTTCATAACCCCAATACTTAACCAGCTTTCAGCATCTTTAACCACTTCGGCATACAATCTTGTTTCAATGCCCATAGCATAAGCTTTCGCACTGTTTTCGCCAAAATATCTCATTCTTACATTATCTAAATCATAAGGCACCACATTGCTCATTGTTTTGTAATATGCTTCAGTTGAAATTCTTGCAGGGCGATTCATCCATTTAAAATTATATTCAAAACCTGTACTAAAATGCCAGCTCTGTTGTGCTTTTAACTGAGTATTTAGTGTGCCGTCTGGTCTACGCATTTCTCTGTAAAAAGGTGGTTGATTATAAGAACCAACTGATGCTTTTATAATAATATTTTTTGACCAATTTTTTGGTTTAAACGATATTCCTATTCTTGGAGAAAATAATAGCTCATTATTCAATGAATTAAAATTGTAGCGAAATCCGGCATTGATGACAAAATCGTTTGAATCTTTCAGTACAATATTATCCTGAAAATAACCACTTGTTCTGGTAACATCAAGATTTGCATTTCCTTTTAAAACCTTTTTAAAATTTAAAACAGAATCGTTGTATGGAATGCTGTAGCCTGCACTATCGCTGTATTCCCACTCATTTAGTTTGTCATTTATTTTTTGTTGTTCAAAACTTGCACCCCACTGAATGTGGTGGTTTCTTGTATCGATATAGCCTTTTTGAGTTGCAGTTAGAATCGTAATATCTAATTTATTTCTTGAAAAATTTTGGTCAACACCCGCACCCAAAGGATTTGTAATTAAACCAAATGTTGAGTGAGATTTATCGAAGTCTCTTTCGCCAAAAAGATACGCTCCAGCAATATCAATGTTCTCACTTTCTTTGTCTTTAAACATACTCAGCATATATTTCAGCTTCACATTTTTTGAAATTTGGTTGATGGCAGATAGCCCAACAAAGTTGGTGGAGTATGAATCTTTTTCCATTCCCTGAAAGTAAATATCTAAACC
>CANGOT010000265.1 GCA_947455425.1 Chitinophagaceae bacterium
CTCGTAAAAAAAGCCGTTGCAGATACTAGTAACTATACTACTATCCAATGGCTCGATACTCTCCTAAGTTTTGGCAGTATTAAACAAGGTGAAAAAATAACTTTAAAGTTTCGATGCAAGAATATAGGAAATAAACCGCTGGTACTATTGCCACCCAGACCAGGATGCGGTTGCACCATTGCAGATTATAGCAAAGAAGCAATATTACCAAATAAAGAAGGTTGGGTAAGTGCAAGTTTTGATAGCAAAAGATTTTGTGGCGAAGTGCATAAATCTGTTTTAGCCTCATCAAATACACATAACGATCCCGAAAGGAATTTACAATTTACTGGAACAATTACTGGCTGCGAAAGCAACGATAAAGTTGTGGTTCCTCATCCGGTTCCCCAAGAAAAAAAATCACACTAAATTTATTTAATAAACATAAACAACAATGACTTTTCTTAATTACATTTTAATGACTCCGCCAGCAGGAGCAGGGCAACCTCAAGGTAATCCAATGTTTACTTTTTTGATGATTGGAGGTATGATTTTAGTATTTTGGCTATTTATGATTCGCCCTCAGGCAAAAAAAGCTAAAGAACAAAAAGCATTTATAGACAACTTACAAAAAGGTAATAAAATTGTAACCATCGCTGGTATTCATGCTACCATTAACAAAGTAAATGAAGATGGTACTTTGCAAATAGAAGTAAGCCCGGGAAGTTACTTGAAGATTGAAAAATCTGCCATCAGTCAGGAATGGAGTGCAGCGGTAAATAAAGTGGCAACAACCTAGTTTTAAAATTTAAATTTTAAAGTCCCAGATTTCTGAATAAGAATCTGGGATTTTTTTTGTTTGTAATGTAACCCAATAAATGTCTAGTTAATGCCATCAACTTGTCATTAGACCTTTTCGATAATTAAAATGTGGTCTAGATGTATCGTTATTTCAAGTGAGGTGCCAAGTATAAATCTGATGAATTTCGTAAGATTGCCCGGCTAAAACCTCTAAAAGACGAATTATAAAGATGTTTAATGTAATAATTTATCTAAAGCAATGCATGTTTTTTATCAAAAAATACATAAAAAAGATCGGTTTTTCATGAAATAGATAAAACAAAAATGAGAATAGCTAAAACTAAAACAGGAACATATAAGAATGGTTTTGGAATAGCTAAAACTGAAACAGGAACATATAAGAATAATTTTGGAATAGCTAAAACTAAAACAGGAACATATAAGAATAATTTTGGAATAGCTAAAACTAAAACAGGAACATATAAGAATGGTTTTGGAATAGCTAAAACTAAAATAGGAACATATAAGAATGGTTTTGGAATAGCTAAACCAAAAATTAAAATATACAAAACCTGTTTAAAACAAATGAATCCCTTTTTGCATTTACTTATTTATTGCCAAGAAGGCATTATGCAATAAAGTGTGTAAGTACTAAGCTTGCACAATAATGAAAAAGTGGAACTTGGGTGACAACTACAGAAAGTTATATAATAGTAAAAAAAACAAGATAGGCCTTTATGATATTTGAGATGAAGATTAAACTTATTGTTATATATACTGAATTGCAAAAGAGCTTTATTTAATTGAAATAAGTGTTCACTGATTTATAAAAACTAAACACTTGTTGTAAGAGTTGTAACCCAAAATATCCATCTTTGAATCAAGATTATTTATTTTTATGTTAAAAATTGGATTAACAGGAGGCATTGGTGCCGGAAAATCAACTATTGCTAAAATATTTGAAGTATTGGACATTCCTGTATTTGATGCAGATATTGCAGCAAAAAAAATAATGAATGAAAATGAAGATTTAAAAGCACAGCTCATAAATGATTTTGGGGAGATGGCATACGTCAATGGCGTTATTGATAGGAAATACCTTTCAGATATTGTATTTAACAATAGTTTTAAATTAGAGCAGTTGAATGCAATTGTACACCCTCATGCCATTAAAGCAGGCGAAGACTGGGCTGCACAAATATCTTCACCCTATGTAATAAAAGAAGCGGCATTGCTATTTGAATCGGGGAGTGCATCAAATGTAGATTATGTGATTGGGGTGCATGCACCCAAACATTTGCGTATTCATCGGGTAATGAAAAGAGATCATATTACCCGAGAACAAGTTGAAGCAAGAATGAGGCATCAAATAGATGAATCGATCAGAGAAAAACTTTGCGATTTTCACATCTATAACAACGAAATAAAAATTGTTATATCCCAAGTATTAGTCATTCATAAAAAAATATTGAATCTAACACAATAATTTTTCAAAACTTGCAAAAAAGTTTTTTAGCATAAAGTTTACATATTATATTTGCTCAAATACATAATTTAAATTAGACATTATGAAGAAAATTTATTCTTTTCTTATCTTACTGGTTCTCTCCCTGTCGGTAAAATCACAAGTTGATTTTACTATTGGTACCGCCACTGGTGCTAATACAGGTTCAACCTATCCTTGTCCTATTCAGGATTTTTATGAGGGTAGTCGTTCTCAGTTTTTGTATCTAGCTTCAGAATTGCAAGCTGCTGGTATGGGTGCTGGTTTTATTAATAGCATTAAATTCAATGCTCTTACTTTAACTACAACTGTTGGTGGTTTTCCTAACGTGGAGCAATACAGTATTAGTATTGGAACTACAGCGACTACTTCACTAGACAATACAATCTGGGAAACAGGTACTCAAACAGTTTGGGGACCTCAAGATTATACAATTGTTGTTGGTGTGAATGAATTTATTTTCACTGCTCCGTTCTTCTGGAATGGAACTGATAATATTGTGATTGATATATGTAATGGTGATCCTAATAATGCTACTGGTGCTGCTGTATGGACTAATAACGCAACTTTCCCATGGACAGATAATTTAGGTTTTAATGCTTCTCATACTTATCGTGCAGATAACCAAGGTAATTTCTGTGGTCACGCAGATGCTTTAGATAACTCTGGTTTTCCTCCTGCATATACAACACGCCCTGATGCAATTTTCAATTGGACTTCTCCAACTCCTTGTACTGGTGCTCCTGTAGCTGGTGCTGCTATCAGTACTAAAGATACTGTTTGTAGTGGTATTCCTTTTAATGTTTACACTACAGGTTCTACTTTAGGTGGTGGATTAAAATATCAATGGGATAGTTCACTTAATGGTGTAACCTTCTTCCCAATAGCAGGCGACACTAATTTCACTCATCAGGCAAAAGCGGGTATTAGTGTTACAACTTGGTTTAGAAGAAATATTACTTGTTCGGGTAACACAACAACGTCTACTCCAACAAAAGTTTTTGTTCGTCCTTTCTTTGAATGTTATTGTGGTCCGTTGGTGAATACTTCACTGCATACTACTTCAACTTCTCCAACAATTGAATCTGTTGGTATTGGTGCACCCGTAAATTATTTGAATAATAATATTAATATAGGTTCTAGTGGAGCTCCTACTATGGGCTATTCATTCTATACCGATACCACCGGAACAACAAATCCGCCTATACCTCAGTTAAGACAAGCAACTGCTTATACGATGACTATCGGAACAAGTGCTGCTCCTATTAATAATGCTGTAGGTTATTGGGTAGATTGGAATCATAATGGATTATACGATTCTGCTGAGTATACTAATGTTCCTTTTGTAACCGGTAGCACAACTGCCGATATTACTATTGATGTACCATCAACTGCTCCATTAGGTTTAACAATGATGCGTATCAGAACTAGTGCAAGTGCTATTATCTACTCAAATGGCTGTACAAATTTCACAAATGGTGAAACCGAAGATTATATCTTCAGAGTATTACCAGGTATTCCTTGTAGTGGTACTCCTTTAGGAGGTTTTGCTATTAGTTCTGTACCAGCAATTTGTCCTAATGTTCCATTTACACTTTCAGATTCTTTAGGAACAGAAGGCGTAACAAATTTATCTTATCAATGGCAAGATTCTTCTGCACTTCATGGCTGGCAGGATATTACTGGTGCAACAGGCAGAAATTATATATGCCCTGGTATTATGGTTGAAACTTACTACAGACGTAAAATAACTTGTGGTGGTTCTACTTCAACTTCTGTAAAAATTGGTGTAGCAATGAACTTAATTATTTATTGCTATTGCAGTCCATTAAATGGAACAAGTTTACATGCTGCAAC
>CANGOT010000266.1 GCA_947455425.1 Chitinophagaceae bacterium
GTATTACATGAACTTAAAACATGCATGTTTTAAGTTCATGTTGTATTGCATAGCTTTTTTTTTGCTTTTTTTTGAGCTGTGCAACCATGTTTTGCTACCATGTTATATTACATGGCTCTTAAACAGTATTGTTTACTGTTAATGCAATAATGTTTGTATTTTAAACAGATAAGTTTAACGCTTTATATGTATTGAAAGAATAAAGAAAAATGTATTTTGTATGTTATGTTTTAAAGTTGTTGAGATATGAAATAGATTCTGACTAACCTTTTTACAAAAAAAAATCACAAAATCACCTGTTTCTGTTAGAATATATCAAGTTCCCTATGTTTTTTATAATAAACCTAAAATAATATAGTGTGCAATAGATAAATAAAGTGACACTTTATTACAAAAACAACATTGGAAATATTTTTTTATGAGTTTGGATGAGAGAATAATTTTGAAAAAAGAACCCATTCCTATAATTTTGGCAGACAAAGTTAAAATACAATTTATAAGAAATTATAATACCTAGAGTTTGTGGTTGAACTTACAAACAAATTCTATTTGTTAATATAATTATTTCTAAATAGCTTTTTAATTAACCAAAATATATAACAATCAAAGAAAGAAAAAATGAAAAAGACATTATTGCTATTAGCCTTACTAGCAGGCCAAAAATTAAATGCACAAGAAGTAAAAAAACAAGTCCTAAATAATAAAGACAAAACAATTTTTTCCTCCAATATTGGGCTTACAAATGCAAGTGGTAGTTTTGATTTAAAGCAGGTAGACATCAATCAATCTTCAACATTTACAACAAGCCCTGCAACCAGTAATACTAGCCGATATGGATTTAAAATAGCTGCAGCGGCAGAACTTCCTTTCAAAAACAAGCATTGGAGTTTTAATCCAGAGTTAGCATTGGTTTCTAAGGGGCTTGAATCTACATTAACCTTTAATGAAACCGGTTCTTCAACAACAAATATTTATAAAATAAAGACCAATTTCATCGAAGCTTCTTTTGGTTTAAACTATTATTTAGATCAAAATAAGAAACTATTTGTGGGATTTGCTCCAACAATAAGTATTGGTGCTGGAGGTGGTGTAAAAGGTACATCATCAACTTATGATTCTAGTAGTCAAGAAACCCTTTCTGGCCCCATATCATTTGGTATAAAATATGACGGACAGTGGTCTGCCAACAACGATAATATGTTTCACTTTAAATCAATACATTTTGGAAGTAGTTTCACAGTAGGCTATAAATTCTCTGATTTGATATATTCCAAATTACTATATAATGTAGGATTCAATAATTTATTTCCAACCAATACAATAACGCAAGGATTTAATAGTAGCACAATATCGGGTACTTTTAACACAAGCTATCTGAGTTTGTCGGTAGGCGTAGCTATAAAGTAGTAAAACGAGAAACTCTCTTAATAACCCAATGCGAAGTATTTAATACAATGTCGTACTAACACATAAAATAAAGCGGTTGCAATTGCAACTGCTTTATTAGTTTAAATACGCCTCAACACTATATTTGCCAACTTGCAAATTGAAAATATAAAATCATTAAATCGTAAATAGAATGTTTCGTTCACACACTTGCGGAGAATTAAGAATTGGAAATGTAAATCAACAAACAACCCTTGCCGGCTGGGTGCAAACTGTTAGAAAATTTGGTAGCATCACATTTGTTGATTTGCGAGACAGATATGGCATTACGCAACTTTTATTTGGCGAAAATTTACAGGCACAATTAGATGCTAATCCTTTGGGTCGTGAGTTTGTATTACAAGCCACAGGCACAGTTACCGAACGCAGCAATAAAAATAAAAACATTCCAACGGGCGAAGTTGAAATAACAGTTACTTCATTCAAAATTTTAAATAAGAGTGAAGTACCCCCATTTAAAATTGAAGATGATACCGATGGTGGCGATGATTTAAGAATGAAATATCGTTTCCTTGATTTGCGTAGAAATGCGGTAAAAAAGAATCTTGAACTAAGATATGCTGTTGGAAGAAGTACCAGAAATTATTTGCATGAAAATAATTTTATGGATATTGAAACGCCTTTCTTAATTAAATCTACACCCGAAGGTGCCAGAGATTTTGTGGTGCCAAGCAGAATGAATCCTGGACAATTTTATGCACTACCACAAAGTCCACAAACCTTTAAACAATTGTTGATGGTGAGTGGCTACGATAGATACTATCAAATTGTGAAATGCTTTAGGGATGAGGATTTAAGAGCCGATCGCCAGCCAGAATTTACACAAATAGATTGTGAAATGGCTTTTGTAGAACAGGAAGATATTTTGCAAATGTTTGAATCGTTGGTAAAACGAATTTTTAAAGATGTAAAAGGAATTGATTATAGTGAAGTAGTTGAAAGAATGACCTGGGAAGAAGCGATGTGGCAATATGGCAACGACAAACCAGATATTCGATTTGGAATGAAGTTAAACAACCTGAAATTTCCTTCACATACTTTCACTACAAAGCAAGATATTTCATCAATTATTGCTGGAGAATTTGCAGTATTTAATGAAGCTGAAACTGTAATAGCCATTGCAGTTCCAAATTGTAGTGAATACACACGTAAACAAACCGATGAACTGGTTGAATGGGTGAAACGTCCACAAATTGGAATGAAAGGTTTGGCTTTTATTAAATGCAATACAGATGGAACTTTTAAAAGCAGTATCGATAAATTTTATACCGAAGAACAATTAAAAAATATCGCTACAACTTGCAATGCTGTAGCTGGAGATTTAATTTTAATTCTTGCTGGTACTGAAGAAAAAACAAGAAAAGCTACAAGTGATTTACGCATGGAAATGGGCAAACGCCTTGGTTTGCGTAAAGATGATGACTTTAAATTATTGTGGGTATTAGATTTCCCTTTGTTTGAATATGCAGAAGAAGATAATCGTTGGGTGGCTCGTCATCATCCGTTTACAAGCCCTAAGCCTAGCGATACAGACACGATGATTAATAATAATCCACGCATTGAAAATGCTGCCGAATATTTAAAACATCCTTATGCTAATATTAAAGCCAATGCTTATGATATGGTGTTAAATGGCAATGAAATTGGTGGTGGTTCTATTCGTATTTTTCAGAAAGAATTGCAGCAAAAAATGTTTGAAGCTTTGGGAATGGATACCGAAGAACAACAACACAAATTTGGCTTCTTGCTAGGAGCATTTGAATATGGTGCACCGCCACACGGTGGATTGGCTTTTGGTTTCGATAGATTATGTGCAATTTTAGGTGGCAGTGAAAGTATCAGAGATTTTATTGCCTTCCCTAAAAACAATAGTGGACGCGATGTGATGATTGATGCACCAAGCACTATTGATGATAAGCAATTTGATGAGTTGCAGATTAAACTAAACTTGAAGTAATAGATTCTATTTTATACACAAAAAAGCAGCAACTATATAGTTGCTGCTTTTTTGTGTAATATCATTTACTTTTATAATTAAACTATCGTGTTTTCTATTCCTTAATAAACTTATTAAATACTGTTTCACCAGTATGGGTAATTATTTGTACAGCATAAACTCCTGATGCAAGTTTACTAATGTTAATTGGTTTATTATTTTCAACATTATTCAATACCAACATAACACTACCAACACTGTTTATTATTTTAGCTTGCTTGATATTTGTATAAGTAAGATAAATAAAATCCTTTGCAGGGTTAGGATAGATATTACTAGTTTGTTGTTTAACTTTTATTATGAGTGATTCTATTTTACTGTAAGTTTTACTACCATCCTTATCTATAATTTCTAAACGATAATAAATAGGGGATGATAGTTTATCTACCATTACATCTACAAAAGAATAACTTGAATTTCCTTTAGATGCTACTGTTCCAATGGTTTTAAAGTTACTCCCATCATTACTTTTCTGAATATTAAAATGAGATGTATTTACTTCAGTTGCAGTTTGCCATTGAACAAATATTTTGTTGCTTTGTTCTGTTACATTAAAGTTCACAAGTTCAACAGGCAAAGGAGATGAAGTAGCCAGCCATATGGTAGCATTCATAATAAGTTTCTCGTGATTACCAGCTGCATCAACCGTGTAGCCTGTGTAAAGAACATCATTGGGGTCTCCTGTACCA
>CANGOT010000267.1 GCA_947455425.1 Chitinophagaceae bacterium
AATCTATGTTGAGAGATAATGGAAGCTTGGATTATATTCTAGAGTTTTATAGAATGGTTGAACACACTGTTAGCAATGGACGTTATACCCGAACCTACTATACTTACGAATATGGTGATATAATTGTAGTTAATGTAAATCAAGCAGGTAAAACTACATTTGTTAGAATTCCTAAAATGCAATTTTCAACAGACTTTACAGCTGCTAGTAGCTTTGTTTCTATTACCCATAATAACAAACTCTACTTTTTTTACAACGACGATAAAGATAATATTGATAGGGACTTAACCAAAAAGCCCGCGACTTGCTCACACTTTGGAGGAAGTTCTTTTGTAATGACAACTGTTGATGAAAAAGGAGCTTTTACCAGACAAGAGTTGTTTACCAACAAAGGTCAAAGCTTAACTTGTTGCACAAAATTGTGTGGTAAATTAGCAAAAAACAAAGTAAGCTTATACTCTCAAAAAATTGATGCCTTATCTGCTTCAAGAGATATGTTGGGCTGTTTAGAAATAAAATAATTAGCGTACATAAAGTATCTGAAAAAGCGATTGCATTGTGCAATCGCTTTTTTTATAATCTTTTTGTTGAAAGTTATTAGAAATGATTTTAATTTTTTGGGTTTATTGCTTTAGTTTAGCCACTTTATAGTATTAAAAAAATTAATAATACTTGTACTATTAAAATTTTGCTTTTTATTTGTGGCTACTGACTTGCTTTTTAAATTATGGAGTATCAATTAAAACAACAAGACAAATTTACTTTTATAGAGGAAGGCGAGGGGCAAACCCTTATGCTACTTCATGGACTATTTGGTGCATTAAGCAACTTTAAAGATTTAATTGAATATTTCAAAAAAGATTATAAAGTGGTTGTGCCAATGTTACCATTATTTGATTTGGATATTTTTCATACAACTGTGGGCGGACTTGCAAAACATGTTCAAAAATTTATTGAACTGCGAGGCTACAAAAACATCCATTTACTTGGTAATTCTTTAGGTGGCCACGTTGCATTGGTGTATGCTTTGAAGAATTCAGATAAAATTACATCCCTAACATTAACGGGAAGTTCTGGACTTTTTGAGAATGGAATGGGCGATACCTATCCTAAACGTGGCGACAGAGAGTATATTCGTAAAAAAACTGAAGTAACTTTCTACGATCCTAAAATGGCAACCGAAGAATTAGTTGAAGAAGTTTTTCAAATTACAACCAGCCGTTTAAAAGTTATTAAGGTGTTGGCTTTAGCTAAAAGTGCTATTAGAAATAATTTGGGTGAAGAGTTAAATCAAATAAAAATTCCTACACTCTTAATTTGGGGCAACAACGATATTATTACGCCTCCGTTTGTAGGAGAAGAATTTCATAAACTAATTCCAAATAGTGAATTACACTTCATAGATAAATGTGGTCACGCACCCATGATGGAAGTTCCTGATGAGTTTAATAAAATATTAGGAACATTTTTAAAAAATTTAACAATTGCTTAGGCAACTTTTCTACTGTTTCAAACGTCATTGTTAGAAAGTTATCATTTATGTTATCTTCTCAATTAATTCACACAACATATCCTGTTCTGCACCTGTTCGATAAAGTTTCTTTTGCGTTACAGTTAATGGATGATTACGATATCACTAATTTACCGGTAGTTAGTGAAGAAAAATTTGCAGGACTTATTAGTAAAGAAGAATTGCTCGATGCCGATGAAACAATTACTATTGCTGCATTACAAGAATACTTTATTAATAAAAGTGTTAAATCAACAGAACATTTTATAACGGCAGTAAAACTAGCCTCAGAACATAATTTATCTTTAGTTCCTGTAGTAAATGATGAGATTGAAATGGTGGGTTGTATTTCTAATAAAGAAATTTTAAATGCATTAAATAGCTTTATTGGTAATGAAGAATCTGGTGGTGTGATCGTTTTAGAACTTGATAAAAGAAATTTTTCTTTTGGAGAAATTTGCCGACTTGTAGAAACCAACGATGCATACATTACACAATTAAACACATTTGTAGAAGCCACCACAGGTTTGGTACTTGCCACAATTAAAATCAACAAAATTGAAATTAGCGATATCGTTGCAACTTTTCAACGTTATGACTATTCTGTAAGATATTATTTTGGTGAAGAACAATATGCCAACGAACTTAAAGATAACTACAATCATTTAATGGCATATTTAAATATGTAAAAAAGCCATAATAGTTTTTTAAAACATTTTAACATTTGCTTTAAATCATTTACTGCACCTTAGCACAAAATAATGTAATGCGATTTGTTGTTTTTTTATTTTTAATGTTTAGTTTTCTGCAGGCAAAATCTCAAACAGGTAGTGCTAACTCTAAAGCAATAAAACTATATACAAAAGCGGTAGGTCAAATTACTGATGGTAATTTAAAAGAAGCTATTGAAACACTAAAAAAAACAATTGCTGCTGATGAAAATTATGTAGATGCATATTTGTCTTTAGCAGGTGTTTATGGAGAATTAAAAGATTATAATAATTCGATATTAAGTTACGAAAATGCTTTTGCTAAAGACAGTGTTTATACAAAAATTTATAAACTTCCATACTCTATAAACCTTGCTGGGGCTGGAAAATTTGCATCAGCTTTAGAACAAATAATTTCTTTTCTTTCCATTCCAAATCTTAGTAATAAAAGTGTAACCGCAGCCAATTACCGAAAACGCAATTATGAGTTTGCTATAGATTACCAACAAAAACATCCCAATAACAACTACAATTTTGAACCTATTAATTTAGGTGATAGTGTAAATACAGAACGCTCTGAATATTATCCAACCTTAAGCATTAGCGATAGCTTATTAGTATTTACAAGAATGAGCAATACCGGTGAAAATTTTGTAAAATCTAACTTCACTAACAACCATTTTACTATGGCAAAAATTGTTGAAGGCAGTATTAATCGTCAGGCATTAAAAGGTGCAGCAACTGTTTCAAATGATGGTGAATGGCTAATTTTTGCTGGAGATTTTTTTGAAAAAGGTTATGGAAGCTATGATTTATATATATCTTATAGCACACCTGATGGGTGGAGCGAACCAGAAAATTTAGGTGAAAACATCAATTCTCCATACTGGGAATCCGCACCTAGTATTAGTCCAGACAGCAGAACATTATATTTTAGTAGTGATAGACCTGGTGGATATGGTGGAAGAGATTTGTATATGAGTACCAGACAAGCCAATGGTAGATGGGGCAAAGCTGTTAATTTGGGGCCAATTATAAACACTGCTGGTAACGAATTATATCCATATATCCACGCAGATAATCAAACATTATATTTCACCTCAGATGGTTTGCCCGGTTACGGCAAAACCGACTTGTTTATTAGTCGTAAAACATCTTTAGACGAATGGTCTAAACCAGAAAATTTGGGTTATCCCATTAACACCATTGAAGACGAAGGAAGTATTTGTATTTCTTCAAATGGATTAACCGCTTATTATGCAAGTGATAGAGCTGATACTCGTGGTGGTCTTGATTTATATAAGTTTGATTTAAGAGAAGATATTCGTCCATTTAAAACCTTATATGTTAGAGGTAGGGTCTACGATGCTATAACTTTAAAAGGTTTGCCTTGCTCAGTTGAACTAATTGATAATGCAACCAATAAAACAATTATGAAAATAGTTGCAGATGAATTAGGAAAATATTTTATTCCACTACCCATTGGCAAAGACTACACATTTATTGTAAACAGAAAAGGGTATTTATTTTACAGCAATTTATACGAATTAAGCAAAGAAAAATCTGATAGCACTTACACAAAAGATATTGCATTGCAACCTATACAACTAAATGCCATCATGGTTTTCAAAAATGTTCAGTTTGAAAAAAATGCTTTTAATTTACTAAACATAAGCAAAGTTGAATTGGATAAATTAGTTCAAGTTTTGGTTGAAAATCCAACGATTAAACTTCAAATTAATGGACATACAGATAACACAGGAAATGCAGAAGATAACTTGAAGCTCTCTACTAATAGAGCAAAAGCTGTTGTTGATTATTTGATTAGTAAAAGTATCAATCCCTCAAGACTTTCTTATAAAGGTTTTGGTGCTACTAATCCAATTGCAGAAAACAGTACCGAGGAAGGA
>CANGOT010000268.1 GCA_947455425.1 Chitinophagaceae bacterium
AGTTGAAATTGTTGGCACAGAATGGCTAATTCAACAAAGCAAGGAGCTTAAATCATATGGTGTGCCTGCATTGCATTACTATACTTTGGGTAAACCAAAAGTGATCAGAAATGTGGTGAAAGAAATATTCTAATGATTTGTAATTATTAAATAAAAAAGGTTGCTTCAAAATTAAGTCAACCTTTTTTTTATACTAAAAGGTTCTTAAATAGATTAAAATAAACAATAATGAGAACATATTTATTTGGCATTTTTACTTTTTTTGTTTTTTCAATAAATATAACTAGCAGTTATGCTCAACAATTAAAAATACGAACAAGCGGAACAAGAACATCCATTCGTGGGCTTAGTGTTGTTGATGATAAAACCATTTGGGCTAGTGGTAGTAATGGTATGATTGCTAGAAGTGTGGATGGTGGTGCAAATTTTATATGGGTGCAAATACCCAATTTTGAAAAAAGGGATTTTAGAGATATTGAAGCGTTTGATAGTAATACGGCTATAATAATTGCCATTGCTGAGCCAGCCCATATATTAAAAACAGTTGATGGTGGCAAAACCTGGAAAATAGTTTTCGCAGATAGCACCAAAGGAATGTTTTTAGATGCATTGAGCTTTAACGATAAACTCAGTGGAATTGCCATTGGCGACCCAATTGAAAACAAAACATTTATTGCAACAACATCAGATGGTGGTAATACCTGGACAAAACAGTTAAACACACCCGTTCTTGAAGAAGGTGAAGCATTTTTTGCATCGAGTGGTACTAATATTTTAAGTAATAAAATGGAACCAATTTTTGTTTCAGGTGGAAAGAAATCGAACCTTTATATCAACAATAAAATGTACCCATTGCCTATTGTTCAGGGATTAGAAAGCACAGGAGCAAACTCTATTGCCATTCATAAAAACAAAGCCATTGTTGTTGGCGGAGATTTTTCTAAAGATTCTATAGCCATAAATAATTGTGTTTTGATAGATTTTAAAACTATGAAATTTTCTAAACCTAATACCTCACTTGGTGGCTATAGGTCTTGTGTTAGTTTTATAAATAAAAAGAGAGTAATTGCCTGTGGCTTAAATGGCATTGATATAAGTGATGATGCCGGGCAAAACTGGAAAACTATTAGCAAAGAGAGTTTTCATGTAGTAGCCAAAGCTAAGCGTGGTAAAACTGTTTTCCTGGCGGGCAGCAAAGGCAAAATTGGAACCATTATTTTTTAGTTCTCATTAAACTCATTCATTAATATTGTTGCTTTTTGTTTGCCAATAGTTGTTGCTAATTCTTCAAAACTTTGCTCTTTAATTTTCTTTATAGATTTATACTTTTTCAGCAGCATAGTAACCGTATTGGCTCCAATACCTTTTATATCTTCTAATCCATTTTTTATAGCTCCTTTGCTTCTTTGGCTTCTATGAAACGTAATACCATAACGATGTACTTCGTCTCTAATTCTTCGTATTAGTTTTAATCCTTCACTATTCCAATCTAATTTGATGGATTGTTTGTCATTCGCAAAAAACAATTCTTCTTCATTTTTTGCCAGTCCAATTAAAGTTAGTTTTCCTCTTAGTCCCAATGCATCAATACTCTCTAAAGCAGAACTTAACTGTCCTTTTCCGCCATCAATAATTACGAGGTGTGGTAGTGCTTTTTTTTCATCAACAAATCGTTTATAATGCCTGTAAACTGCTTCTTTCATAGAAGCAAAATCATTGATTCCCTCAACTGTTTTTACACTAAATTTTCTGTAATCATTTTTACTAGGTAAGCCATTTTTAAAACAAACACAAGCACTCACAGGGAAACTTCCTTGAAAATTTGAATTATCGAAACATTCTATATGAACTGGTAGTGACTTAAGTTGTAAATTATCTTTCAATTCTTGCAAAACCGCTCTTACTTCATCATCTGTTTTCTTTTCAAGATGCAGCATTTTTCGCTTACGCAGCTCTTCTTTGAAATAGTCAACATTTTTTAAAGAGAGGTCTAATAGTTTCTTTTTATCACCAGCTTTTGGAATAGTTTGAAGGATGGAATCGTTGAGGTATTCAACTTCAAAAGGCAAAATAATTTCTTTTGATAAACTATTAAAAGTTTGTCTGAACTGTGCAATGGCAAAACTTAAAGTTTCAGCCTCGGTTTCATCCAACTTAGTTTCTAATTGCTGTGTATGTGTTTGCACAATGGTGCCATTATTTACCATTAAATAATTAATGTAGGCATAATCATCTTCTTTTAAAATACTGAATACATCTGCATTTGTAACGTTCTTGCTAACGATGACTGATTTTGCCTGATAGTTTTCCAGATGCTCTATTTTCTTGCGTGTAAGCTCTGCTTTTTCAAACTCTAAGTTTTCTGCATATAACATCATTTGATGTTTTAGATGCTGAATAACGGATGATGTATTGCCTTTTAAAATATCTCTTAAATGTTGCAAGCCTTCATTGTATTGAGATGCAGTTTGATAACCCTGACATGGACCATTGCAATTTCCCAAGTGATACTCCAGACAAACTTTAAACTTATTCGCCCTGATATTATTGGGCGTAAGATTGAGTTTGCAATTTCTTAAAGGAACATACTCTTTAATAAAAGTTAATAATTCTCTTACATAGAAAACCGAAGTAAAAGGCCCCAAATATTCGCTGCCATCGTGTATTTTTTTTCTGGTAAAAAATACGCGGGGAAAAGGTTCTTTTTTTATAACAATAAATGGATATGTTTTATCGTCTTTTAAACTGATATTGTATTTGGGGCGATATTCTTTTATCAAAGAATTCTCCAGCAATAAAGCATCTTGCTCTGTATTAACAATTGTAAACTCAATGTTTACAATACGTTCAACAAGTTCTTGTGTTTTAAAACTGTTTTGATTTTTATTAAAATAACTGCTAACTCTTTTTCGTAAATCTTTGGCTTTACCAACATAAATAATTGTATTGGTGGCATCATAGTATTTATATATACCTGGTTGATGTGGCAGCGTTGGAGCAATGTTAGCAAACTCTTTTTGTGTCATTTCTATTCGTCTCTATCGTTCCAATTAATCAATTGTGTTTCCTCTTTTACTAATCCGCTTTTATAGCGAACACTTGTGGCAACAGCTAAACTTTTATTGGCTTTCCAGTAGTAATTTCTTTTAACAGTAGAATCGCCATAGTTTTTTTCAAACATAATAAAAGCAGTTTTAAGTTTATTGGTTTCATCATTCAATAAAGCTGTAATACTTCGTAGTTCTGCATTTGGATTGATAGATGTATTGATGATGGTGAAGCTTTGGGTGTTTAAATCCTGAAAAGCATCTTCTCTGAAATTCTTTTTATCTAAATGAATGTTTAAAACAGGGGCAGCTATTTTCGCAAACTCCTCTCGACTAATGACTACAGAATCTTTTGTTTTATTCCCTTTTCTTTTAGTTATTTTATATAAGTAGTATGGTGTTTTTTGCACATCTTCTGCATCATTTTGCAACAATTCAACAATAGGAAATACTTTGGCAGTATCGGTTGTATTGGTTTTTGCAACAGGCTTTTCTTTGCTGTTGTTTTTACAAGCAATTATTGATACCAACAGGAAAACAATAGAAATAAAATATTTGTACATCGTGTAAAAATAATGTGTAGATAGCAATGATGAAAAAAAACTGTTATTGTGCTGCTGCATATAATTTCACTTTTCAATTATATCCTTTATCACCTAACAAATATAGTTTTTCTATCAAAAAAATGGACTTCTATTCTCAGGAACGAGTGACCTGTGGTCGACCACGAGTCACTTGTGGTGAACCACCACCCCGCTGTACTCAACCACAGCCTGCTCGTTCCTGAGTACAGCCAATTCATTCCTCGGAACGAGTGACCTGTGGTCCACCACCAGTCACTTGTGGTGAACCACCACCCGGCTGTACTCAACCACAGCCTGTTCGTTCCTGAGTACAGCCGGTTCATTCCTCGGAATGAGTGCCCATTCCTGGGAATGAGTGACCTGTGGTTGAACACGATTCATCTGGAAAAAAGAATTTAATATCATTTGCTTAGTTTAAAATAGCAAGAGATTCATACAAACTTCTGCTGATTTTGTATCGATGCGTTCATTGTTGCTACAAAACCGATTAAGAT
>CANGOT010000269.1 GCA_947455425.1 Chitinophagaceae bacterium
AAGATTGCTTGCATCGTAATTGGCAATGGAAAAGAAAATGAATTTGCTAAGAGAATGAAGCAAGATTTTAATGCCGATATTTATTATTACAGTAATACTTTTTCTGAAACCTTTGTTATCAGAGATTCTATAGAGCCAAGAAAAAAGAATATTATTTCTGGCACAAAAGAGAAGTATGATTTGGCAAAGAATATTGTTGATTCTTGTACCCGATTAAAGAATTACGATAACATTGTTATTAGTGTGCATCAATACAACCGCAGGCCTGCAAATAATTTTGGTATAGATACAGCAGCTGCTTTTTTAATGCAGCAGTTTTCTTCTAACGATCGTGTTATCAATTTTTTCTTTGGCAACCCATATGCAATTAAAAATATTTGTAATTCAAAGAATATTGTTGCCTGCTATGATGATGATGTTATCATTCAATCAAAAGCAATAGATTTATTATTAGGTAAATTTACCGCAAAAGGCAGACTACCCGTAAGTGTTTGCAATTTTAAAAAATAGTTTTACTACAGAAATTATGTCTTTACAAATAGCCTCAATAAATTCTGGAAGCAACGGAAATTGCTATTATGTTGGCAATAATAATAATGCAGTACTTGTTGATATTGGTATTTCTTGTCGCGAAACAGAAATTAGAATAAAGCATTTGGGGTTGAACATTAAAAATGTTAAAGCAGTATTTGTTACACACGAACATACCGATCATATTAAAGGCGTTGCCACGCTAGCTCATAAATATAGCATCCCCATTTATATTACAGAAGCTACTGCAAAAAATGGATTACGCTTAATTAAACATCTTGCAAAACCATTTAATGCCAATAATGCTATTGCAGTTGGCGATCTTTTAGTAACCCCATTTTTTAAAAATCATGATGCCGCAGATCCTCATAGTTTTATCGTTAGCCATAATGATATCACGGTTGGAGTTTTTACAGATATAGGCACTGTTTGCAATAATCTGATTCATTATTTTAAACAATGCAATGCTGCTTTTCTGGAAGCAAATTATGATGAAGAAATGTTAGAGAATGGAAACTATCCAATACATTTAAAAAATAGAATTCGGGGAGATCTGGGTCACTTATCTAATAAACAAGCTTTGGAATTATTTGTGAATCACAGATCGCAGCACTTAACGCATTTGATTTTATCGCATTTATCAAAAGAAAATAATTCACCACAAATTGCTGAGGAATTATTTACATCTCATAGCATCAACACAAAAATTATTGTTGCAGGAAGATATGCTGCCACCGAAGTATTCAACATCACTGCAAATAATAATCATGTTGAGAAAACAAAACCACAACAACTGGTTTTATTTTAAGCATTCAAAATTTATTTGTATTCGCCAAATTCTTTTCTCAGCACATCGGCAATTTCGCCAAGTGTGCATTTATTTTCAACAGCCAGTATAACACATGGCATTATGTTGGTGCCATCTTTTGCAGCATTGGCAATACTTTCAAGCGATTTTGCTACTTCGTCATTATTTCTTTCGCTTTTTAGTTTTTCTAGTTTTTCAACTTGTAATTCACGAATACTATCATCAATCTTAAATCCTGGAATAGGAGTTTCTTTATCGATAGTAAATTTATTTACACCCACAATAATTTTTTCTCCGCTTTCAATATTGCGTTGATATTCGTAGGCACTTCTGGCAATTTCATCTTGCATAAACCCTTGTTCAATGGCTGCAACGCTGCCACCCATAACATCAATTTTATTAATGAGTTCCCAGGCTTTTTTCTCTACTTCATTGGTTAAGGATTCAACAAAATAACTTCCTGCAAGCGGATCCACTGTATCTGTAACGCCACTTTCAAAAGCAACAACCTGCTGTGTTCTTAATGCAATACGTGCCGCTTCTTCTGTTGGCAAACTCAATGCTTCATCGTAACCATTGGTATGCAAACTTTGTGTGCCGCCCAGCACAGCAGCTAATGTTTGTATGGTAACCCTGCTAACATTATTCAAGGGTTGTTGTGCTGTTAATGTGCTACCACCAGTTTGCGTATGAAAACGCAACATCATTGCTTTTTCATCGGTTGCACCCAAATCTTTCATCATCGTTGCCCACATTCTACGTGCTGCCCTAAACTTGGCAACTTCTTCAAATAAATTATTATGAGCGTTAAAGAAAAAAGATAATCTTTTACCAAATACATTTATGTCTAAACCCTTTTCCAATGCTGCTTTCACGTATGCTTTACCGTTACTTAAAGTAAAAGCAATCTCTTGTACAGCAGTGCTTCCAGCTTCGCGAATGTGATAACCAGATATTGAAATAGTATTCCATTTTGGAAGGTTTTTACTACACCATTCAAAAATGTCTGTAATAATTCTCATGGAAGGTTTTGGAGGGTAGATATAGGTACCCCGTGCAGCATATTCTTTTAAAATATCGTTTTGAATAGTGCCTGCAATTTTTTTTAAATCTGCCCCTTGTTTTTTGGCAAGGGCAACATAAAAGGCAAGTAAAATAAATCCACTTGCATTAATGGTCATAGAGGTGGACACATCTTCAAGTTTAATTCCAGCAAACAACAGTTCCATGTCTTCAATGCTATCTATGGCTACACCCACTTTTCCAACTTCACCTTCTGCTAATTCGTGATCACTATCGTAACCAATTTGTGTGGGTAAATCAAATGCAACACTAAGCCCACTAACGCCTTGCGATAATAAATAATGATAACGCTTATTACTTTCTTCTGCTGTACTGAATCCTGCATATTGCCTCATGGTCCAGAGTTTCCCACGATACATATCGGGTTGAATACCTCTTGTAAAAGGAAATTGCCCTGGAAATTCTTTGTTACTTATTTCTTGCTTTTCGTTTTCGGAGTAAATTTCTTTTATTTCAATACCGCTATCTGTTGATATATGTTTCATAAGCATTCATCGTTGTTTTAAAAATGACACAAGCGTTTACAATTAATCCTCATATATTTTTTCTGAAGATGCATTCATTATTTTTTTTGCTTCTACAGCCAAAACATCACTTACAAGTTCATGTAAATTACCTCTTCTATCGTTCATCAAAAAGTCTAAAATTATTTTATTTAAGTCACCTGCTGTAGCATCCATTGGTAATGACGAAGCCACCTGGTTAATGATGAGCATATTTTGATCTCTTAAAGTTTTAATAGCATTCCAGGCATCACTGCTAACATAAATTTGCTGAGATATATTAAAGTCGAACTCTTCTCTTATTGTTTGCAATAACAACATTTGCATATCTCTGGCAGCAGCCTGCGGTACATTTAACCTTGAAATCAAGCTTGGCAGGGCAATACGACTCACGAGCAGTGTTAATCTTTCATAGGCTTGAAGCATTACTTGTTTGGATTGATCGGATGCCAACTCTCTTCTTGTTTCTTTTTTAAAATATTTAAACCAAACATACAAAGACCCGGCAATGAAGACTAGAATTGATACGACGAATATATAACCTGTGGTGTCCATACTTTTTTTTTGCAAATATAGAAGATGCATTTGCTGTTTATGTTTTAACTGACAACAAACTTGTTTCTTCAATCGAAAGTCAAGATACTGTAAGTTGAAGTTAATTTGTTTTCTTTGCGTTACAAATATTTGAATAATGGAAACACTTACATCAACACCCATACAATTTACTGAAAATGCCATTCAGGAAATTAAAAGATTAATGAATGAGGATAATTTCGATGCTACTCAAAAACTTAGAGTGGGCGTTAAAGGTGGTGGTTGTAGTGGAATGACTTATGTGCTTGGATTTGACGCCCAGCTTGAGGATGATGAAGTATATGAGTTTGAGGGTTTAGCATTTATAATGAACAAAAGCCATGGCTTATATTTATTTGGAATGCAAATCGACTGGCAGGATGGTTTAAATAGCAGGGGATTCACTTTCACCAACCCAAACGCCAGTAAAACTTGCGGCTGCGGAACTTCATTCGCAGTATAACTTATCTATACTTTATTGATGTTTTCTGAATAGTATGTGAGCATTGTATTAAAAACTATATCCTTTAGTTCCTTGGCTGTTTTACTTTCTGGAAATACTGGCTGTAAAAAATGCATTTCTAATTTTGTTGGTAATAAAT
>CANGOT010000270.1 GCA_947455425.1 Chitinophagaceae bacterium
CACGATGGTGTTATTAAACCTTTATTAGAAATTCCAGCAAAAACCAAGTTGGATGATTTGTATGAATTTGATAATTTGTAGTAGTCAATATTAATTTACAAAATTCCACCAAATACCAAATCTTGTCCAAACAGTTTGCATAGGGTATTGCTCTGTGCTATAGTTGTAACTTTTATAACCATTGGGTGGCAGCATCGTATTCAAATTCTCTAATCTGAAAAAAGCTTTAAAGGTTTTTATTCTAAAATTTAGGAAGAAATTAATATCAGGTCTGTTCCAAAGCGAATAACTGCTTTGATAATAAAACTGACCATTCAAAGGCGAATATCCTGATGGATTATAACGACTGTGATACCTAAACTCTAAGCCAGTAGAAAGGTATAGGTTTTTATAAAAATTTCCCTCAAATGCAATACGTTGGCGTGTTAAAACCTTTGGAATATTAACAGGTGCATTCCCTGTAGTTTGTTGTAAGTGTATTTCAGAATACAAATTAATGTACTTACTTAGTTTAAACTTTTTATCCAGTGCAATATGTAATACATTAAAAATGGTTGCATCTTGTCTGGCACTGTAAAAACTATCGAAATATAAATAATTACTTGCCAGAAAATATTCGCTGGTTAACGATAAATTCAATTGCTTATTAAAATAAGTTCCCCAGATTTTTATAGTATTTTCTTTATTATAAGATACTCTGTTATTTACTGTGAAAGAAGAAACTGGATTGTAAATGAAGGATGCCGTTCTATTTACATTTTGAAAACCCACTTGCAGCGTTCCTACTTTTTTGCTGAGCAGTTTTTGTAAACTAATGTAGGCAGAATAATCTCCGGCATTGTATCCAGAAAGAAATAACTGAGCATTTGCTTCAATATCCCAAACCCTGTTTTTGGTTCTGTTCCTATATTCTCCACCAATAAAAATATTGTAGTATTTGTGATTATTAGAATCGTTAAATGTGCCAGAAATATTTTGCATTGTGGCACTTGCTTTAATAAACTGAGAAGCATTTTTTTTATCTGGAAAAGAAATAAGGCTCAACTCATTATCAATAATACTCCAACTATCTTTAAACGAAATAGTGTCGTAATATCCCTTGGCATTTCCATTAAGATGATAGTTAAAATAGGTAGCATAATTTGTAGAATCAGCATAAACATCTCTAAATAAAAAGTTATTTTCTTTGTATGTAAATTGATGTTGTAACCTTAATCTTGGATAAAAAAGTTTAATAACTGAAGAGTCGGTAACCGTAGAATCTTTTTGCCCAAGATCATATTGTTGACGAAGCAAAATAAGTGTTTGCTGATATATATTTCCAGTGTTTACTGTTGTGTTAAAAGGATTTCTGGTAATAACACTGCCCAATCCTAACCTTACAGGTAACTCAAATGGATTGCCTAAAGCAAGAGAATCTAAACGTTTATAATCAACAGTTCCTCCATTTTCGGAAGAAGCATCTTTATTGGCAATATATATAGTTGTTAAATGATACCTTTTGTTTGGGCTTTGGTATTGCAATGTAAATCTGGTATTGTTTACACTTGCATTTTGATTTTTTAAAACACCTGGAGCGTTTATAAAACGATACTCAATAGAAAAGTTCAAATTCTCTTTTTTGTTTTGAGTATGTGTTACATTTATGATTTGCTCAGCACTGCTTCCCAATAAATAGACCAATTCAGTAAAGGGTTTTGTGGTTTGATATAACTTGGTATTTTCTAAGGTAAAATTATAAACATCATATTGATGAAAACCTGCATCAAATCCAGCTTTTAATAGAGGATTAAATAAAAAAGATTTAGCTGCTGTGCCTAAATTACCTAAATGATTATAGTCATAAGGTAATGGAAATCGAGTATTAAAATCACTTACAGTGGAATCCAGGAAGTTTGTTTTGTTTTTATCAAAATATCTATAAGTAATATTGATGGTATCGGCACTAAAGTCTCTTGCTTTAAAAGATGTATCGCTACCACGTTGCCCATTTGCACCTCTGTTATTAAAGCCACCAGTATTTGTTGGTATAGTTCCATCGGCAGATTGCATTGTTCTTTGTGCCATAGAAGTTGTAGCAATTAAGAACAAAGCAACTAAAACTAATATTTTAAAAATTCTATTATTCATTTAATGGTTGCAAAATAAAGCAAGGAGTTGTAAACAAAATGATAAATAAAATCAGAATCGGTATATCCTTTAAATAAAATTAGCTTTTATACTTCTAAGTTGCTTACTTTACATTTCAAATTTATTTTTATGGCTGCAACTATTTTACAATTCTGGTGGATAATAGCATTAGCACTAATTGCTTTTAGCGGCCTCGTAACTGTTAATCAAGGCACAATTGCTGTGATAACAATGTTTGGTAAATATCAACGCATCCTAAGACCTGGTTTAAACTTCAAGATTCCTTTATTGGAGCAGGTTTATAAAACAGTAAGTATTCAAAATCGTTCGGTTGAGTTGGAGTTTCAGGCAGTTACAGTAGACCAGGCTAATGTTTACTTTAAAAGTATGTTACTATACAGTGTTATTAACCAAGATGAAGAATCTATTAAAAATGTTGCATTTAAATTTATTAGCGATAAAGATTTAATGCAGGCATTAATAAGAACTGTTGAAGGAAGTATTAGAGCTTTTGTTGCAACAAAAAAACAAGCAGAAATTCTTACGCTTAGAAAAGAAATTATTGATTTTGTAAAAGAACAAATTGATCATTCTTTAGAGTCCTGGGGTTATCATTTGCAAGATTTACAAATCAACGACATTACTTTCGATAAAGCTATTTTAGATAGTATGAGCAGGGTGGTAGCTAGTAATAACTTAAAAGCTGCTGCAGAAAATGAAGGACAAGCCTTGTTAATAACAAAAACAAAAGCAGCAGAAGCAGAGGGAAATGCAATAAAAATTAGTGCTGAAGCTGAAAAAATTGCTGCACAATTACGTGGACAAGGTGTTGCGTTATTTAGAGAAGAAGTAGCTAAGGGTATGAGTCAGGCTGCAGAGCAAATGAAACAAGCTAATTTAGATACCAATGTTATCTTATTTAGTATGTGGACAGAAGCAGTTAAAAATTTTGCTGAACTTGGAAAAGGTAATATGATATTTTTAGATGGTAGTCCGGCTGGAATGGAAAAAACAATGAAAGAAATTATGGGTATGGTGAAGATGAAAGAAAATCAATAATTAAGAAATACTAAACAAAGAAGGGTGGCAGTAATGTCACCCTTCTTTGTTTATACAAATGCTTCAAATTAAATAATGTATTTTTCCGATAGCAATTAAAATGTAAATGTTTTCTTAAATTTTTTGTAATGACAACAAAGTATTCATACAATTCGTTTATTTGTTACTGCAAACAATTAATTAAGTAAAATATGCTATACTACATTCTGCAAATACCCACAACTACAGCACCTGTGGCAGATAAAATTTCAATGTTAGACTTATTACAAAAAGGTGGTTGGATTATGTATCCACTTTACTTGCTTTTAGCAGGTGCCATTTTTGTTTTTTTTGAAAGATTAATTGCAATTAGAAAAGCTGCAAAAATCGATGATAGCTTTATGAATGTTATTAGAGACAATATCATGAGTGGTAATATTGCTGCAGCAAGAAATTTAGCTAAGAATACCAATAATCCGGTTGCCAGAATGATAGATAAAGGCATTCAAAGAATTGGTAAACCAATTGATGCCATTGAGCGTAGTATGGAGAACGTTGGTAAACTCGAAATGTACAAGATGGAAAGAAATCTTTCTGTTTTGTCTCTTATTGCAGGTATCGCACCTATGTTTGGTTTTTTGGGTACCATCGTAGGGATGATACAATTGTTTTATAATATCAACAATAGTGGTTTTGAATTGAACACCATTGCTGGAGGTATTTATGTTAAAATGATTACATCGGGTAGTGGTTTAATTGTTGGGTTAATTGCTTACGTAGGGCATAATGTTCTATCTACACAAATAGAAAAAACTGCCTATAAAATGGAAGCAGCTAGTGCAGAGTTTATTGACGTTTTACAAGAACCTACAAAGTAATTATTTGATTAATAATTACTAATTAATAATCAATAATTAATTAACG
>CANGOT010000271.1 GCA_947455425.1 Chitinophagaceae bacterium
ACAGTTCGGGAGCATCTTAAAGTAGTTCGCAGCCATCTTCAAACGGTTCGGGAGCATCTTAAAGTAGTTCGCAGCCATCTTCAAACGGTTCGGGAGCATCTTAAAGTAGCTCGCAGCCATCTTCGACCAGTTCGGGGCAATGGTCATTCATGGATCTGTTCAAATAACTGTGTAAAAATTTAAAAGTATAGGGCGTTCATTCTTAAGCTGGAACTGTTAGCTGCTAAGGAAGGGTGGTCATTCTCATGAATGAGTGATTGTCGCTCGAGCGGCAATCACTCCAGCTTGAGCAGCAATCAGCTCAGCTAAAGCGGCAGTGATTGCTGCTCAGGAATGAGCACTTATTCATTTGTTGTTGGTGAAGAACACGCAACAACGGCGAAGAACGAAGCGAAGACCAACAACGGCACAAGGTAGAAGCCTTTTACAGCAGAGCTTTGAGGCTGTTAAAGGAAATAATGTCATCAATATGAATCTTAAAAAAAATACACATTTACCCAATGGTATTTACTTCTTAAAAGCAATTGGATTAGAGGGTGAAGATGTGAAGAAGTTAGTGGTGGAATAGTTCAATGTACGAAGTACGATTTTAGAATTACGATATAAATAAAAGCCTCGGATGTTTTTAAAACATCCGAGGCTTTTTTAGTTGATTCAATTCATCAACCGCAAGAAATTTTATTGATAATATTTGTTGTAGAAAACCCTTCAATAATTTTATTAATTACTACCCTGCCACCATTTGCCATCACTTCTTTTGCACCTGCAATTTGCTCAATAGTATAATCGCCACCTTTTACTAAAACATCGGGTAATAAAGCCGCTATCAATTGTTGTGGTGTATCTTCATCAAAAATAATAACAGCATCTACAATTACTAAAGATGCTAAAATTAAAGCCCTGCTTTCCTGATTGTTAATGGGTCTGTTATCGCCTTTGCCCAAACGTTTTACACTGGCATCACTATTTACAGCAACAATTAAATAATCTGCTTCGTTTGCAGCTTGCGACAATGAATAAATATGCCCTTGATGTAATATATCGAAACAACCATTAGTAAAAGAAATTGTTTTTCCAATGTTTCTCCAGGAGGCAATTTGATGTTGAAGTCTAACAACATCGAATAGTTTATTTTGTATTGCTGCGGTTTGTTTCATTTTATTCTATTTACGATTTACAATTTTAGATATACGATTTATTCAAAATGACGATATACGATTTTAGATGTAAGATTTATTGTATCGTAATTTGTAAATCCTTTTCAAAAATACTGCATTAAAAATTATTCTTTTACTTTTGAAAAATGGCATCATTTAAAGAACGATTAATTATAGGTAGACAACCCCTTATTGAAGCAATTGAAGCAGGTGTAACAATAGATAAAATTTTATTATCGAAGAATGCAAATGGCGAACTCTCTGCACAAATAAGAGAATTATGTAAGCAACATCAAATACCCATGCAATTTGTACCTGTTGAGAAGTTAAACAGTTTTACAAGAGCCAATCATCAGGGTGTGATTGCATTTGCTGCAATGGTTACCTATTATTCTTTACAAGATGTGATTGACTTTACTGTGAATAAAGGAGAAACACCTTTGTTTTTGATGTTGGATGGTGTTACCGATGTAAGGAATATTGGAGCTATTGCTCGTACTGCTTTATGCTGTGGTGTGCAAGCAATCATTATTCCAGATAAAGGGGTTGGAGCTTTAAATGAAGAAGCTATGAAAAGTAGTGCGGGAGCTTTAGAACATATTAAGATTTGCAGAGTGGGCAGTTTAATGAAAGCTATTGATGAAATGCACCTGAATGGTATTAAAGTTTTTGCCAGCGAAATGAAAGCCACAACAAAGCTTGCGAATATTGAATTTGCAACACCTTGTTGTGTAGTAATGGGAGGGGAGGAGAAAGGCGTTTACGCCCCCCTAATGAAAATTTGCGATGAAGTATTCTACATACCCATGCAAACAAAATTTGAAAGTCTGAATGTTTCTGTTGCTGCTGGAATGATTTTATATGAAGCCATGACACAAAGAGAAACTGTTTAAGCACTTCTATATTTCTTAAAGAACCATACTTTTAAAATATCAGCAGTAATAATATATAGAGCAACAATCAAAAGCATCGCTCCTAAACCCATTAATGGCAAAGGAAACAACCCAACACTATTTGCAAATGGTGAATAAGGAAGCCAGATGGTTAAAGCCAATCCTAGAATACTTAAAATAAACAAATACTTGCCAGGTTTGCTTTTAAAGAAGTTTTTATGTGTGCGAATGATGAATAAAATGAATAACTCTGTAAGTATAGATTCAACAAACCAGCCTGTTTGAAATGCAGACTCTTTTACTTTTAAAACATACAACAATGTTAAAAAAGTAATCACATCAAACACAGAACTATGTAATCCAAATATAATCATATAGTTTCTGATAAACTTTAAATCCCATTTACCGGGTTTATCTAATTGTTCTTCATCCACATTGTCTGATGCCACAGTTAAATAAGGAAAATCAGTGATGAAATTTGTAAGTAATATTTGCTTAGGCAGCATGGGAAGAAATGGTAATAGTAAGGAAGCAAAAGCTACACTAAACATATTGCCAAATGTAGAACCTGTATTAATGAAAATATATTTTAAGGTGTTGGCAAATGTTTTTCTTCCTTCTTTAATGCCATCTACCAAAACGCCTAAATCTTTTTCCATTAAAACAAAGTCTGCTGCTTCTCTGGCAACATCTACAGCATTTTCTACAGATATACCCACATCGGCAGCATTGATTGCTGTAACATCATTAATGCCATCACCCATATAAGCAACAGTATATGTTTTTCTTAGTGCAAGAATGATTCTTTCTTTTTGTTGTGGCTCTACTTCTGCAAAAATGTGTGTCTTTTGTACAAGTAGTTTCAATGCATCTGTACTGGTATTTACAATCTCTTGTCCAGTTAATACAACAGGGTTTTGAATGCCTATTTTTAAAGCAATGGCTTTAGCAACATTTTTATTATCACCGGTAATAATCTTTAAATTTACCTGAAGTGTTTTAAGCTGATTAATGGTTTCAATAATGCCGGCTTTAATAGGATCTTCAATTAAAATAAATCCTGCAAAAATCATTTCTTTCTCATCGTCTTTTGTAATAGTATCGGCATCTATATTCTTATAGCAAACACCAATAGCTCTTATTCCATCAATACCAAATCTTTCAAAATTAGTTTCAATATCATTTTTATGTGAGTCAATGTTTTCAACAGTTCCATTGGCTAGTTTAACTTTTGAACATATACTAATTATTTGTGTGTATGCACCTTTGCTTACTAATATTTTTTCTGTATCGGTAGCTACAGCAATACTTAATCTTTTGCGAATAAAATCATAAGGAACTTCACCTATTTTTTTTGCATTGATGGTAGATTGAATATTCATTCCTTTAATAGCTTCGTCAATAGGATTAGAATATCCAGTTTCCATGGTTGCATTCCAAAAGGCAAGTTGTTTTGTATAAGCATCATCATCGCCAAAAGCATTCACCAAACCAGATACTTTAATGGCACCTTCAGTAATCGTTCCTGTTTTGTCGGTGCATAATAAATTTACTTCTCCAAGATTTTGTATGGAAGATAATTTTTTTACAATTACTTTTTTATTCAACATTCTTTTAGCACCAGCACTCATTGCTATAGTTGTAATAGCTGGTAGTAATTCAGGAGCCATACCCACTGCTAAAGCCAATGCAAATAAGGCAGAATCTATAACACTTTTATGATTTAATAAATTAACTACAAGAATAAACAGTGAAAGCACCAATGTGATTCGCATTAGAAAAAAGCCAAAGTCTTTAATACCTTTCTCAAAAGTGGTTTCTGTAATGTGAGAAAGACTTTGCGATAAACTTCCAAAAATGGTTTGTTCACCAGTTGCAATAACCAATGCTTTTGCTGTACCACTCACAATACTAGCTCCTTCCCATAAGCAATTTGTTCTTTGTGCCAATGCTGTTTGTGCATCAACTGTTGTAATATCTTTTCGTGCCGGATAAGACTCTCCTGTTAAACTAG
>CANGOT010000272.1 GCA_947455425.1 Chitinophagaceae bacterium
GTATAAAGTAAAAGACCTCCAAAGTAATCTTTGGAGGTCTTTTATAATGTATAGTAAGATTATTTACTTGCAAATAAATGAACAGTAATTTGAACGTCGTTTGAAATCATTCCTGCTGCTCCGCCTAAACCAATTTTAGTTCTGTCTAAGCTAAAGAAAGCTTCAGCGAATAAAGCTTTTTCGTTTACTTCTCTGATTTTTGCATCAAATTTAACTTCAGCTTTAACACCTTTTAAAGTTAATGTACCTGCAATTTGAGCATTGTTAGCATCAGTGTAAGTAACACTTGAAATTTCAAAACTAGCATCTGGTAAAGTACCAGCATCTAAGAAATCTTTAGATTTTAAGTGACCTTCAAGTTTTGCACCAGCTTCGTCTGTTACTTTAATACCTGCTAAATCGATAGTGAATTTACCACCAGTGATTTTGCCATCAGTTACAACAACGCTTCCACCTTTTACTGGAAAATAACCAGGGTGATAGCCACCTTTTTTACTACCGTTGAACTCAACTTTCGAGTTTTTTGTATCTACATTGTAACTTGCAGGTTCGCCACCTTTGTTAATGGTTGTGAACGCTACAGTGCCTGCTAATACTACAAAACTTGCACAGGCAATTAAAACTTTCTTCATAATTTTTTTGTTTTTATTTATTAATGATGATGTAAAAATAGGGAATTAGATGTAAGTACATCTAATTTTTCTTTTAAAAGTTTCCTATTTCAAAAAAACTTATTTAATCACTTGAATTTAGAAAAAAAGTACCTACAAATAAATAGGAACTCAAAGTCAAAACCTATATTCGCAGCTATGGCAAAAGAGGTTGTTTTAAGTGGAATTCGTCCAACAGGCTTTCTGCATTTGGGGAATTATTTTGGTGCAATGCGAAACTATGTTCGTATGCAGAGTGATTATCAGTGTTATTTCTTTGTTGCAAACTGGCATTCGCTTACAACACATCCCGATACAAGAGAGCTTAAAACTGCTGTAAACAGGGTGGTTGCAGAGAATGTTGCTTGTGGCGTTGATCCAGATAAAGCAGCTTTTTATGTGCAAAGTGATGTGCCCGAAATTGCCGAACTATACCTTTATTTAAATATGCTTTCTTATAAAGGAGAGCTGGAAAAAACTACAACATTTAAAGATAAAGTTAGAACCCAACCCGACAATGTAAATGCTGGATTGCTTACCTATCCTGTGTTACAGGCTGCCGATATATTAATTCATCGGGCAGTTAAAGTGCCGGTAGGGAAAGATCAGGAACAAAATATGGAAATGGCCCGAAACTTTGCTCAACGTTTCAACCATCGTTATGGTGAGGTTTTTCCTGAACCACATGGCTTTAATTACGGTGAACAATTGGTTAAAATAATGAGTTTAGATGGAAATGGCAAAATGAGCAAAAGCGAAAACCAGCTATCAACACTTTATCTTGCAGATGATGATGATTTAATCAGAAAAAAAATAATGAAAGCAAAAACAGATCAAGGACCCGAAACACCCAATGCTGTTAAACCAGATTATATAGAAAACCTTTTTACTTTAATGAATCTGGTAAGTACTGCTGATACTGTTGCAAAATTTAATGAAGACTTCAACAATAGTGCTGCTGGTAATTGTATTATAAGATATGGTGATATGAAAAAGCAACTGGCAGAAGATATGGTAGCTTTTATAAAACCTATCAGAGAAAAAGCACAGGATTTGCAAAATAATCAAGAGGCTTTAAACAAAATAATTAAACAAGGAGCCGATAAAGCAAGAGCTAGTGCCAGCGAAACAATTAAATTAGTAAGAAAAGCAGTGCTTGGATAAATAAATCATTTAATATTTGCAGCAACTAACCGCAAAAATAAACCCCGAACCCCACATCAGTATTATAAAATGAGCAAGATTAAGAAACCCAAGCATATTGCAGTTGCAGGAAACATAGGTGCTGGCAAAACAACATTAACCGAAATGTTGAGTAAACATTATAAATGGATTCCACAGTTTGAAGATGTTGACCATAATCCCTATTTAATGGATTTCTACGACGATATGCCTCGCTGGAGCTTTAATCTGCAGATCTATTTTTTAAATAGCAGGTTGAATCAGTTATTAGAAATTCAACATGGCACTGAAACAGTTATTCAGGATAGAACAATTTATGAAGATGCAAACATTTTCGCTCCCAATTTGCACGACATGGGTTTAATGGCTAAACGTGACTTTGATAATTACTATACTTTTTTCACAACCTTGAAATCAATGGTGCAACCACCAGATTTGTTGATATATCTTAAAGCATCTGTGCCAACATTGGTTTCTCAGATTCAAAAGCGTGGCAGAGAATACGAAGAAAACATTCGATTAGATTATCTGAAAAAATTGAATGAATACTATAATAAATGGATAGATAATTATACCGAGGGACAGCTACTTATAATTGATGTAGATAAAAATAAGTTTGGTGAAAGCGAAGAACATCTCGGTGAAATAATTAGCAAGATAGATAGTAAGATATTTGGATTGTTTTAGTTTAATAAGTAAGTCTTTTTTAATAAGCTTCGGGTTTTATTATCCGAAGCTTTTTTTGTGCTTTTTTTTCAAGTTGGCTGCTTTACTTTTTGAAATAACCAAGCTTGTATTTTCTAACGTATCTGAAACAATATCTTTTAAATCATCGTCATTCTTAATAATCTTAGAACTGGCAACTAGCCTATACTTTAACTTTTTTGTATAATTCATTGGTACTTGAATAGGGAATTTGATGATACAACTATCATCCTTAGCAGCAGTGAAATATTGAAAGGGAAATATATTAACAAACCAGCCATCCACACTTTTATTTGTTGAAACATCTATTAGTTCTAAAGTAATGGTACCCGTGTGTTCTACTGTATCACGGTTAATGATGGTTGCTTTAATTTCTTGTTTACTTCCCTGAATTAAATACTCGGGGAAATTTGTTTTAATGCTTATGATCTTTTGAGCAAAAGCCCATTGAGTAAGCATCAATACTGTTATCAATAAACAAAAAAGTATTTTCATAAATAAGAATGCTCAGCAAAAGAACTAAAATATAAATAACCTTTCTCTTTTTTATGAAAGGTAAGTCTCATAATGTTTCTACCATTATTTTCACAGCCTAACTTTTTTGTTTATGAAATATAAAAACATTTTTATTGCTATTTGTTTTGTTTCAATTAGCATGAGCAGTTTAGCTCAAAGTTCTAGAAACATTAAATTCTCGAAAGATGGTAACAGTTATTATCAGGCAGAATTTGGGAGTATTTTAAAATTCAGTTTGCCAGATCTGGATAAGAAGACTCTTGTCAAAAAAGAAGAATTAATTCCAGCTGATAAAAAACAGGCACTTTCAATTAAGAGTTTTTCATTTAATGCAGATGAAAGTAAATTACTCATTTTCACCAATTCCAAAAAGGTTTGGAGATATGAAACCCGTGGAGACTATTGGGTCTTTGACATCACAACTAAGAAACTTCAAAAGCTGGGCTCAACCTTACCAGTAGCTTCTTTAATGTTTGCAAAATTTTCGCCCGATGGCAATAAAGTGGCATATGTTTCAAAACATAATATTTATGTTGAAGATATTGCTACTGCAACGGTAACACAACTTACAAAAGATGGTACCGATAGAATGATTAATGGAACTTTTGATTGGGTATATGAAGAAGAATTAAGTTGCCGTGATGGCTTTAGATGGAGTAGTGATAGTAAACATATAGCTTACTGGCAGATAGATGCAACAGCCATTAAGAATTTTTTAATGATTAATAATACAGATTCAATTTATCCTTTCACAATTCCTGTTGAATATCCAAAAGTAGGAGAGAATCCTTCTGCATATAAGATTGGAGTAGTTGATATTGCTACATCACAAACTAATTGGATGAGCATTCCAGGTGATAATAGAAATAGCTATTTACCAAGAATGGAATGGATGAGTAACGACGAAATAATCATGGAACAACTCAGTCGCAAACAAAATGAAAGCAAAGTTTTAGTAAGCAATATTGCTACA
>CANGOT010000273.1 GCA_947455425.1 Chitinophagaceae bacterium
ACCTGCGTTTAGGTTACTATTAGTACCCAAACCTGTTTCATTCTCAATTTTAGCCTGCCGATTAAAATGTTTTAGTAGTGCCATTTTTTTTCAATAGAAATTGTAATCATTATTTATTTAAAAACATCCAATACCATAAATCTGTTTGTGGTGTGTTACCAATTGGAAATGGGTGTGTATGACCAGTATCTTCGAATCCTATCTTCTGATAAAATTTTTGAGCACGATAATTATGCTCCCAAACGCCTAAAAACACCAATTCATATTTTTCTTTTTTTGCAATACCCAAAAAGAAGTTTGTTAGTGCCTGAGCAATGCCTTTACCATGATATTCATCTAAAACATATAATCTTTTTAACTCCAGAGCATTTCTGTTTTCTAAAAAGGTTAGGTCATTATTAGCTTGTTTTTTATATCTTAGGTAGCCAACAGCTTTACCGTCAATATCAACATAATGAAAATAATCCTCCGCATCTGCCAATTCTTTTTTTACTTGCTCGATATTAAAATAATCGAATAAAAAGCCATCCATATCTTCATCGGTACAAGTGCCTTTGAAAGTATTATAAAAAGTATCTGTTGCAAGCTGGCTAAGGGTTTCAGCATCTTCTAATGCAAATCGTTTAATTGTCATGTTGTAATTTATTGTCTAAGCAAACTTAATAGAAGTTAAAGTTACTTGTTTCGTAGGGTTCGTGAATTTTTCCTCATAAAAAACCCCGACAGCATATGCTATCGGGGTTTTTAGTAGAGCGTACGGGAATCGAACCCGTGATTCCTCCGTGAAAGGGAGGTGTCTTAACCCCTTGACCAACGCTCCATTTTTAATTGGGGTGCAAATATAGAGTTGAACTGATAGCCGCCAAATTTTTTATTTAAACTTTTTTTTATTTTTTTTTTAAAATATTTGGTTAAGAAGTGTTTCCTCCTATTTTTGCACTCCGAAAAAAACGGAACGATCTCGTAGCTCAGTTGGTAGAGCACATCACTTTTAATGATGGGGCCCTGGGTTCGAGTCCCAGCGGGATCACGAAGAGCTGTAACCGTAATAGTTGCAGCTTTTTAATTTTTTGAAAAGTTTTTTGAAATTAGGGGAAGCATTAAAAATAGTTTGATAACATAAAGGTTCATTTGCTTATTCATTTGATGCTTTTGAAAATGTTAGATATTTTAAACTTGCAAACAAAAATTCTTTTAATCTTGTTTTTTAAGAAATAAAAGAATGAAAATTTTTTTATAGCAGAATTTTGTTTGTATTTTATTTCTATTACTTTTGCCATCCGAAAATTAAAAGTTCTTTATTATAAATGCCGAGGTAGCTCAGTTGGTAGAGCAGCTGATTTGTAATCAGCAGGTCGTGGGTTCGACTCCCTTCCTCGGCTCATTTTATTGCTTATAGATTTACATATTTAAAAAATTGTAAATTTTAAGTCGTCAAATTTAATGGGTAGTTGGCCGAGTGGTTAAAGGCGACAGACTGTAAATCTGTTCTCGCAAGGGTACGGAGGTTCGAATCCTTCACTGCCCACAGTTCTTTTAAATTTATATATATGATTTTTTGTAAAATCAATCATGTAATGTAAAGTAAGCGGAAGTAGCTCATTTGGTAGAGCGATAGCCTTCCAAGCTATAGGTGGCCAGTTCGAGCCTGGTCTTCCGCTCATAAATTAGTCAGTAATTCACTAGATAGTCAATATTTTGATGACTAAATAACCCAATGAACGATGACTTTTTTTGAAAGCCATTGTAGCTCAGGGGTAGAGCACTTCCTTGGTAAGGAAGAGGTCGTGAGTTCAATTCTCATCAACGGCTCTGTGGAAAATTTAAAACTATGGTCTATGGACGTGTTCTGTGGACTTTATTTAATAAACAATAAAAATTAAACAAAATGTCTAAAGAGACCTTTAAGAGGGATAAACCCCACGTAAACATTGGTACTATAGGTCACGTTGACCATGGTAAAACCACTTTAACTGCTGCTATTACTAATATTCTTTCTAAAAAAGGTATGGGTAATATCGCTAAGAAATATGATGAAATTGATGGAGCTCCTGAGGAAAGAGAAAGAGGTATTACCATCAATACTGCTCACGTTGAGTATCAAACTGATAATCGTCACTATGCACACGTTGACTGTCCTGGTCACGCTGACTATGTGAAAAATATGATCACTGGTGCTGCTCAAATGGATGGAGCAATTCTAGTGGTTGCTGCTACTGATGGTCCTATGCCTCAAACTCGTGAGCATATCTTGCTTGCTCGTCAGGTAGGTGTACCTTCAATGGTTGTTTTCATGAACAAAGTTGATTTAGTTGAAGATGCTGAGCTACTTGAGTTAGTGGAAATGGAAATTCGTGAATTATTGACTAAGAATGGTTTCGATGGTGATAATACACCTATCATTCAAGGTTCTGCTACTGGTGCTTTAGCTGAAGAGCCAAAATGGGTTGCTAAAGTTGAAGAATTAATGGCTGCTGTTGATAGCTACATTCCATTGCCTCCTCGTCCAGTTGATTTACCTTTCTTGATGAGTGTTGAGGATGTATTCTCAATTACTGGTCGTGGTACAGTTGCTACAGGTCGTATCGAAAGAGGTGTAATTAAAGTTGGTGAAGCTGTTGAAATCGTTGGATTACAAGAAGCAAATCAAAATAGTGTTGTAACTGGTGTTGAGATGTTTAAGAAACTTCTTGATAGAGGTGAAGCTGGTGATAATGCTGGTTTATTATTACGTGGTATTGAGAAATCTCAAATCCGTCGTGGTATGGTAATCGTTGCTCCTAAATCAATTACTCCACACACTGAATTCAAAGGTGAGGTTTATGTATTGAGCAAAGATGAAGGTGGACGTCACACTCCATTCTTTAATAAATATCGTCCTCAGTTCTATTTCAGAACTACAGACGTAACTGGCGAATGTACTTTACCTGCAGGAACTGAAATGGTAATGCCAGGTGATAATATCAATCTTTCAGTTAAATTGATCCAACCAATTGCAATGGATAAAGGTTTGAAATTTGCAATTCGTGAAGGTGGTAGAACTGTAGGTGCTGGTCAGGTTACTGAAATTATAAAATAATAATAACTTAGTTTAAGTTATACGAACATTATATTCACAAAGTACCTTTGGTTTTTAACCTAGGTACTTTGTTTTTAAAAGAAGTTCTTGTTTTTCTCTTTATACGGGCATGGTGCAACGGTAGCATACGGGTCTCCAAAACCTTTGATCTGGGTTCGAATCCTAGTGCCCGTGCAAATTAAAATTTTTTAATTTTTAAAATTTTCACGTGAGTAAAATTTCAAATTATTTTAAAGACAGTTATCAGGAATTGGTTGAAAATGTAACCTGGCCGACTTGGTTACAGTTGCAACAAAGTACAGTTATTGTATTGGTTGCTACGATTCTTATAACTTTTATGGTTTTTATTATGGATTTTAGTAGTAATCAATTACTGAAACTTATCTACAAATTATTTTAAATAATATAAAATGAGTGACGAAGTAGTTGTTGAACAAAAAGAAAGTAAATGGTATGTGCTGCGTGTTGTGAGTGGAAAGGAGCGTAGTGTTAAAGAATATTTGGATAAGGATATCGCTCGTAATGGTTGGACGACTATTATTAGACAGATTTTTCTGCCAATGGAGAAAGTGTTCAAAGTGCAGAATGGTAAGAAAGTAATGAGAGAGAAAAACTATTTTCCTGGTTACGTAATGTTGGAGGTGGAAGATGGTAAATTAACAGATGATATCGTACAGCATGTGAGTAATATCAGCAACATCATGCACTTTTTAACTGATGGAAAAGGAAGTAAAGGGAATATTATTTCTTTACGTAAGTCTGAAGTTAATAAAATGCTCGGTAAAGTTGATGAGATGAATGATATTGGGGTTACAATCAGTGAGCCATTTATTATTGGGGAAACTATTAAAATTATTGAAGGTCCGTTCAATGATTTTAATGGTGTGATTGAGGAAATAAATGATGAAAAGAAGAAGTTAAAAGTTACTGTAAAA
>CANGOT010000274.1 GCA_947455425.1 Chitinophagaceae bacterium
CCTGTTGTATTTATTGCGTTGATACTTGCAGTTGCCGTTGCATTTCCTGATAAATTTACAGAAGGAGATGATAAATAACCAGACCCCATACTTACCACAGTAAGGTAATTAATATTTGTACCGGTCTGAAATGTATAGGTTGTTGTTCCTGATGTTGCACCAGCTGAACCACTTGTATGTGAAGGTGCTGTTGTTCCTGAAGTACCAGCTGTTGCTGAATAATATCTGTTTGGTGTACCACTTACTACAATAATATCTCCAGCAGCATACGTTTTTCCAGGTGACCAAGTTGTTGAATTTAAAGAAGCAGTTCCGGTTGCAACTGTTCCTGCATAAGTTAAAATTGCAGTTCCTCCACCAGAAGCAGGCACTGAACTAGTTGTATGTGTAGGAGCAACATTACCAGAAGTACCAGCAGTGGTAACAGTATATAAATTTGTTCCGTTATAAACTTGTTGATTTAGGGTATAAGTAGCACTTGAAGTCCAAAGTGTACCTACAGTAAAGGCTGGTGTAGTTAAATAACCACTTCCACCGCTGTTGGTTAAATTTAATGAATAAACACCCCCATTTACGCCACCGACACCTATTTTTTGATTGGTTTGTCCCCCAACACCACCATTGCCACCACTTGCAAATAAAGTATTATTGAAATTAGTTGTACCTCCAGCATTTCCGTTTGTGTTGCCATTAGTTGGCCCACCAGTTCCACCAGCACCAATTGTAAAACTATATGTGGTTCCTGGAACAACTGTAATAGCATTGTTTACTGAGTAATTACCCCCGGCACCACCACCACCAGTATATAAATTTGTTGATCCACCAGAACCCGCTCCACCACCACCAGCACCCCAACATTCTACTTTAATAGAAGTTACCCCAGCTGGACAAGTCCAAGTGCCGGAAGATGTAAATGTTGTTTGAGAAAATAAATTTTGCGAAGTGATTGCAAATAAAATAACAATAGCAATTTTTATAAATTGTTTCATATGGCACTAATATTTTTTAACATTTTGACGCAATGCTTTATTACAAACGTTAATATTTGTCAAATTTATGACATAAAAAAAGGGTTATTGCTTTATAAAACTTTAAAATATTTTTAAATAATACCACAAATCTTAGATAATCTTTATAATATCCCCTCCATACCAAGTTCTATTTCAAAAAAATACACAAAAAACGTTACCGGCAAGGGGACCGAAAATCTCGGGAATTTATCATAAAGAGCGTATTAAAGTAGCTAAAAACCTCCTATCTCATGATAATGAGGACAGTAATGAATGAGTCAAAAACCAGTTCATGTTTTTTAATGTTATTATAAGCTATTCCGACCATCAATTTTAGATTATACATATCTGTTATTTATTGCCTCAACCCCAATAATGGTTTTTTATATTGACCCCAATATAGTGTAGGTTCCAAAAATCATTTTTAAAGTCAACCCAACTGTTGGATTAGCTTAAAAAATCATTTTTTAGCCCAACCCAACTGTTGAAAAGGCAAAAAAAACCATTTTTAAAGGATATCCAATTATTGCATTAGTTATAAAAATTGTTTTTTGAAAAAAAGCCAAAAAAATTTAACAAAATATTATGATTTTATTTTTGGAAGAAGGGCTTACCCATTTTTATTTTTGATGAAACAAATATTTAAAAATATGGATACTTTTTTGAAACCAAGATTTGATTTATTTCAACAAGGCGAATGCCTTCAGATTTCGCATGATGTTGTTAAAGCCTGTATAGATGGCGATGTTATCAAGCTTAAAATTGATGTAGAAACCAATGAGCTAAATACCGCTGCATCAAATGGTGATGCTGCTTATGGCGGCCCTGGAATTAACAGTTTAACAGAAGAAGTTATAGGGCTCGACCACTTAAGAGATCTTGCACTAGTTGGTATTAGAAGCATTGCATTGGGGTATAGCAAACACTATGACATTTCATTAAGAAAAGCTGGCAAATTAGTATTAACTAGTTTGAATAAGTATAGCACACATATTGCTTCAGAAAATTTAGCTACTGAAACAACAATGATTAGAAATTGGTATGCCGACACCATACAACAAAACAATATTAAGGATGCAATTGAAGTATTAAATTTAAAAGATTGGACAACCTATTTAAACACTCAAAACGAAGCATTCGATCTTAAGTATTTAGAACGTAGCCAAATTATAGGCAATAATGCACAATTAAATACTGTTGCTGATGTATTGCCAACACTTCAAAAGAAATTCAGGACATTATTAAGTTTAATTACCGCCTTGAATACGCTTGATAAGACCAAACTGGTGTATGTATCTTTAATAAATCAAATCAATGGTATTATACAACAATATAATACAAGGGCAAAAACGAGGCAAGCTATAAATACTGCTGCAATAAAGGCCGCCAAAGAAGCTGCAAAAAATGATAGTGCAGCTGAAAATAAATAGCTTATAACTATTGGGTAGAAATTAATAAAGTAATAAAAAAGGCAGTCTAGGATTTACCGAGACTGCCTTTTTTATTTCAAACAATGTGAACTACTATTTTTTAATAAAAGAGATAGTTTTGTTTATTCCATCTGCATCAATAGTATTTACAAAATAAATACCAGCAGGTAAGTTATTTGTTTCAATTACTTGTGTTTGTGCAGTAGCTAGTTTTTTGTAAACTACTTTTCCAATAGCATCGGTAATTTGTAAAGATGAACCATTAGCCAAGCCAGCAACCACTATTTCTTTTGTGGCAGGATTAGGATATACAGTTACACTTAATTTTGTTTGGTTCGTCACTTTCAACATTTGGCTGTAAGTGGTTTTGCCAGTTTTATCAACGCTAACTACTCGGTAGTAATAGTTACCAGCAGCAACATTATTATTTGTGATGTGATAGTTATTTTCATTTTTATTTAATGCCAACACCTCTCCTACTTTTTCAAAATTTCTACCATCATTACTTCTTTCAACAACATACTTATTCATATCAATCTCGTTAGATACACTCCATGAAACATTAACATCATTGTTGTTTACAGTTGCTTTTAGGTTGTATAGTTTAACTGGTAATAAATCTCCTTTTTTTCCAATAGCAATTGGACCAAAAGTAGCAAACACAGTATTGATAGTATTTGAAGCATTGTCTGCAGTTGATAGAAAAGGTGGGTTCCAACCAAGTGAACTATTATAGTTTGCAGCTTCTATTTGGGCATCAGTAAATCCTGAAAAATTACTTCCTTCTAAATTGTTTGTCCACCATAATGCTATATCACACATTGAAGTACCAGCTACACGATTAATATTCCAAACAGCATCTACAGCATTTGCTTTTTGTGAAGCCGTTAAAGGTGTTCCATTCATAGAACCATCGTTTGTTACTCCTTGAAAAACACTGGCAATAAATTCGGCAGTACCAGAAGATTGAATTCTAACTGGTAAATAATCTGTTACTGTACCTATCGGGAAAACTTTTGGCAGGCTGAATGAGTCGATTTTAAGAGCACCCACTTTACCAGCAGCAGCTTTTAAAGCAATATATTTAGAATTATCAAATGGTCCCCCGGCAATACTTCCTGTGGTAGCAATTCTTACTGTATCAGTTTCTCTTAACGTTAACTTACCTGTATTTAAAGTAAGTACACCATTTACTTTGGTGTTAATATTAGTTGTAACAGGTGCATTTAAAGTTAGGTTACCAACTGTCATTGCAGAGTCTTGACCAGAAGTTATACCAATAGGTTTTGCAGTTGCGGTATTAATTACATAGTTAGTACCAGCCTGGAAAGTTTTTTTGCCAACAACAGTTACGCTACCACTTGTACTATCAAAGCCATTAGGGTTAGATGTAGTAAGCGTTGAAGCACCAGCATTAAATGTTAATGTTGTAGCAGCATTTGTAGCTATGGCAGGTTTAGATAAGATGATATATAAACTACCAGTACTTGTTGCAACTACAGTAGTATTAGGTTGAATACCAGCTCCACTAACGGTTGATCCAGTAATTCCACTTGGTGCTGAAGTAAC
>CANGOT010000275.1 GCA_947455425.1 Chitinophagaceae bacterium
ATACTGGTTGTAATAAGGTTACTTATTTAGGTGTTGATTATTTTAGCAATGCCATTGTTAGTGATACTGTGAAGTCTTATCAAGGATGTGATAGTGTTTACAATGTTCACAACATCATTGTAAAAAAATCAACAGCTTCAACAACAACACAAACTACTTGCAGTAATTACAATTGGAATGGCTCAACTTATAATAACAGTGGCTCTTACACATATTACACTATCAATAGTAGTGGGTGTGATAGTGTTACGACGTTGATATTAACTATAAATCAACCTACAAAATCAATGACAAATCTGAGTATTTGTCCAAGCGAATTACCCTATGCATGGAATGGCTTAATTTTTTCGAATGCAGGTAATCAAACTTATCATACAACAAATTCGCAGGGTTGTGATAGTGCAGCAACATTAAACATTACATTAAAATCTGAACCACAAATTATTAGTGAGGATACTTTTTTCGTTTGGCCGGGTATATCTACATTAATTAGTATCAATGCAACAAATGATAGTATTTATAAATGGCAAACAAACTCAATAACATCATATTTGAATTATGATACCATTTTAAGCCCACTTTGCACAGCTAGTAACAATAGTACATTCCTGCTCACTGTAACAAGCAATGAGGGTTGCAGCATTTCTAAGAGAATTTTCATTGAACTTTATAAGGAGATTAGAATACCTAATGTATTTTCTCCAAATAATGATGGAGTTAATGATCAATGGGATTTATCGGCTCTAAATAAATTCAAAGGAGTAAGTGTGCAAATCTTTGATAGAGCTGGCAATATTGTATTTCAATCTAATCAAAACAGCAAGAATTGGGATGGTTCCCATAATGGGCAGATAGTGCCAATTGGCGTTTATTACTACATTATTAATATACCAAATTACAAACAACTAAGTGGCTCAATAACTATTTTGCATTAGGTTTTGCAAACACAAAAAAAGAGCAATCATAAATGATTGCTCTTTTTTTGTGGGCCCAACTGGGGTTGAACCAGTGACCCCCTGATTATGAGTCAGGTGCTCTAACCAACTGAGCTATAGGCCCTACATTATAAATTATTTTAACGCGGTTGCAAATGTAGTGGAATGAAGTATAAATGAAAAGATTTTATCAAAATTTTATTTCTTCTTCATTAGCATCAAAAAACCTAAACTCTACAAGGTGGAAATTTGTATTTTGCTGTAGATTCAACTTCACACTATATTTTCTTTTCCATCTTTTGAAAATAGAAGTAAAAAAACCTTTACTCAAATGAGAGTAAACAATAGGATTTACAGATAACGTGATGTTTTTGTATGAATGAGTAGATAAATAGTGTAATTTTTTTTCTATTTCGTCCTCTAAGATTAATGATGAGCCTATTTTTCCAGTACCATTACAAGTAGGACATTCTTCAGAAGTATTGATATTCATCTCAGGCTTCATTCGTTGTCGAGTAATCTGCATCAATCCAAATTTGGATATTTGCAATACTGCATGTCTTGCCCTATCAGCTTTCATAAAACCTTCCATAGCCTCTTGAACTTTTCGTTTATTATCAGGCAATTTCATGTCTATAAAATCGATAACAATAATCCCCCCAATATCTCTCAACCGTAGTTGTCGTGCTATTTCTTCGGCTGCTTCCAAATTAGTGTGCAGAGAATTCTCCTCTTGGTTATTTCCAACACTTTTATAACCACTATTAACATCAATTACGTGTAAAGCTTCTGTATGTTCAATAATCAAATATGCACCACTTGGAAGATTAACAGTTTTTCCAAAAGAACCTTTAACCTGCTTCGTTATACCATAAGTATCAAACACTGTAGCACCATTATTATAGTATGATACTATATCAACTTTGCCAGGAGCAATTTTTTCAATGTAAGCACGGGTATCGTTATAAATATTTTTATCGTTTGTAACAATTTTGTTAAAGTCTTCATTGAGCAAATCCCTCAACATACTTGTAGTCTTATTTTGCTCGCTTAAAATTTTTGATGGAGCACTAGCTCCTTTTAGACTGCTTTGAATATTTTGCCAAATGCCTATTAAATCAAGCAAATCCTGATGCAGTTCACCAGTGCTTTTTCCTTCAGCAGCAGTACGAACAATTACACCAAAGTTTTTGGGCTTAATAGCTTCTATAATTTTATGTAACCTTTTTCTTTCGTCAGAAGAATGAATTTTTTTAGATACTGCAACAACATCATTAAAAGGAGTTAATACAACAAACCTTCCAGGCAAACTTAATTCACAACTTAACCGTGGGCCTTTTGCAGCAATGGGTTCTTTTAAAATTTGAACCAATACTTCAGGTTTGCCATTAAGAACTTCATTTATTTTTCCTGTTTTAATAATTTCTGGTTCTACCTGAAATTTTTGAAAATCCAAATCTCCCTCTCCTTTATAATGAATGCATAGCTGTGTAAATTTCAAGATAGAATTTGCGTATGGAGATAGATCAGTATAATGAAGAAACGCATCCTTTTCAAATCCAACATCAACAAAGGCAGCGTTTAAGCCTGGAATAAGTTTTTTAACTTTTCCTAAATATAAATCGCCAACTGTAAAACTAACATCCATTTTCTCGTTGTGTAGTTCTACTAATTTTTTATCTTCTAATAAGGCAATTTCAACACCAGTAGGTGCTGCATTAATAATTAATTCTTTGTTCACTAAATGCAACTTTTAAATACACGAAAACACCCCGTTTTTTTACAGGATAAGACGCTGTTTATTTGCCTAAGAGTTTAGATAAGAATGAAAAGGTAAGTTGCAGCTTAGGTAAAATATGTATGGCAAATAAGGCTAGTAAAAAACCGTTCCACTTTTACAAGTGGAACGGAAAATAATTTCTATTACTTATTTTTCTTTTTATGACGATTCTTTCTTAAACGTTTTTTACGTTTATGGGTAGCAATCTTATGACGCTTTCTTTTTTTACCGCAAGGCATACTTTCTATTTTTTAATGATTCAAAAATTATTTCAACTCGTTTATTCTTTTTTCAATCTCTTTTCGCACTTCAGCATTTTTCACTAATCCAACAGACTTTAAATACCATTCTTTAGCACTAGACTTATCTCCTTTCATCTCATAGCACTCAGCCAAGTGCAGTAATACCACTAAATTTTCAGGTTGTTTATTATTAATAATTAAGAACCTTTCAATTGCTTTATCAAACTGCCCACTCTTCTTCCCTCCTAATCCTAATACCATTTGAGCAAAAATATTATCAGGATTCTTTGTTGCTATTTCTCTAACAGGTAATATTCCAATCATCGGATTGTCAGAAATGTTACCTAAAATATAACAAGCTCCTAAGCCAATTTTGCTACTATCATTATTTGGATTAATTGCTAAGGCCTTTTCAAAAAGAACTTTACCATTTTTTGCCAGCCAATTTTGTATCGATGGTTCAGACACATCCAACAAGCTAATAGTAAATTGCTGGGCGGCGAATGTGAGACTTTTTTCTGAATTTTCCAACTTAGCTTCTTCAGAAAGATAAAAAAGATACGGTTCATAAACTCTGGCAGTTTCTTTCCAAAAGCTAGATAACGCTTTAAAGGCTTTTATTTTATTAGCACCACCTGCTTCAACTAGCGACTTTTCCAACCCACTTAAAACTTCTTTTTGCTCTAAGCTCAGGTTCTGTTTCGACCTATTTAATATATCATCAAAATTAAGTGATTCACCTGCAGCAGGAGCACTAGATTGAACAGAAGGCTTGTTTGGGTTTACAGTTTTGCCAAAAAAAAATAGCAGCATTAAAACTGCTAATGCTGCTAATAAGAGAATTGTTTGTTGTTTACGCACTTTAAATAATTTCTGCAAATTTAACCCGGCTTGTACTTAGTTTTAACTTCGGCTGAAAATTCTTTTGCAGGTTTAAATGCAGGAATAAAATGCTCAGGAATTTGAACTGCAGTATTTCTTTTGATATTTCTACCAATTTTTGCTGCTCTCTTTTTTGTAATAAAACTACCAAA
>CANGOT010000276.1 GCA_947455425.1 Chitinophagaceae bacterium
ATCATTACAAATTCCTGTATTACCTACAATTATTGGTACTAATGGTGTTGAATCTATTGCTACTGCTACATTACCAGCATTTGAAATACAACCACTATCAGTAACTGTAACACTAAAAGTGCCAGCCAATTTAGTAGGTACATTAGCAATATTTATGTTTGCTCCAACACCACTAAAACCAGATGTTGAAGTCCAATTATAAGTGGCTCCTATTATTGGGCTAGTAACATTTATTACTAAATTTTTACCACTACAAACATTTGAAACAGCTGCAATTATTGGCGTTGCTGGAGGATTAGGATCTACTAATAGTAATGTACCTAAAATATTAGAAGGACAACCACTCGCAGTAGTCACAAAAATATTTGTGTAATTACCAGCTCTTAATGTATCAATAGTTATTAACCCACCAATTGCCGTAATATTTCTTGTATATCCTACACCATCTCTTTTATAGCTCACTATATAATTGCCAGTTGCTGGCGATACATTAAAACTAATACTTCCAGTAGCAGATGCACAAGCTGTAGGGTTTTTAAAAGTCAAACTACTAATAATTGGTGTTGGATTTACTGTAACATTTGTTGAGCCATTTGCAGAAATACAATTTGCACTAGATGTGGCTGTAACGCTATATGCACCTGCATTTGCAGCAGTTACATTACTTATAACAATGTTTGGCGTATTGGTAAAACTACCAACTGGAACAGTCCAATTATAGGTCATTGTTCCACTAGATGCAGTTGTTGCTGTAAGTTTTAAAGTGCTATCACTACATATTGCAGTATTACCTGTAATAGTTGGTGCTAATGGTGTTGAATCAATTGCTACTGTTACATTTCCAGCATTTGAAACACAACCACTATCAGTAACAGTAACACTAAAAGTGCCTGCCAACTTAGTAGGCACATTAGCAATATTAATAATTGCACCAACGCCACTAAAGCCAGATGTTGAAGCCCAGTTGTAAGTTGCCCCTGTAATTGGGCTAGTAACATTTATAACTAAATTTTTGCCACTGCATACATTAGGAACAGCTGCTATTATTGGCGTTGCAGGGGGATTGGGGTCTGTTAATACGAGTGGTCCAAGTTTGTTAGAGGGACAAGCATTTAAAGTAACTGAAATATTTGTGTAATTTCCTGCTCTTAATGTATCAATAGTTATTACACCACTAGATGCAATTAGGTTTCTTATTACATCAATCCCATCTTTTTTAAAACTAACTGTATAATTGCCTGTTGTTGGTGTAACATTAAAACTAATAGAACCTGTTGCTGATGCACATTGTGAAGGATTTACAGAAGTTATATTGCTAATACTTGGTGTTATATTTACATTAACATTTGTTGTTCCTGTTGCAGAAATACAGCCTGCACTAGAAGTTGCTGTAACATTGTATGCTCCTGCATTAGATATAACTATTGCGGCAATAGTTATTGTAGGAATATTATTGATATAACTATTTGGTCCAGTCCAATTATATGTCATTGTTCCACTTGATGCAGTATTTGCAGTAAGTTTTAATGTACTATCGGTACAACTTGTTGTATTGCCTGAAATGGTTGGTGTTACTGGTGTTGAATCTACTGCTACTGCTGCTGTTGCAGCAGATGAAGTGCAACCATTAATTGTTACTGTTACACTATAAGTGCCTCCTAAATTAGTTGGAATATTATTAATATTTATTGGTGTTCCTGTGGCAGCGAATCCATTAGGACCAGTCCAATTGTAAGTTGCAGTTCCACTAGTTGAAGTAGTAGCACTTAAAGTTAAATTTTTACCACTACAAATATTTGCTAGTGCTGTAATCGTTGGTGTTGCAGGAGGATTGGGATCAACAAGCGTAAAAGGTCCTACAACGTTTGATGGGCAACCATTTAAAGTTACACTTATGTTTGTATATGTTCCAGCAGCAAGCCCTGTTATTGTTAAAATTCCACTTGCATTTGATTGTATTGAAATAGGTGTAATTGTTGTTGAACCTTTAGTATAGACAACGAAATATGAAGTGTTAAATGCCAGGCCTTCTAAAACAATTTTTCCATCAGTACCGCTACAACTTGAAGGATTTGTAGCACTACTGTTACTAATGTTTGGTGTTGGATTTACTGTTACACTTAGTACACCTGCAACAGAAGAACAATTGCTTGGAGTAGCTGTTGCTATTACGTTATACGTGCCACTAGCAGCAGTTGTTACACTACTAATACTAGGATTTTGTATAGCACTCGTAAAGCTGTTTGGACCTGTCCAGGCATAATTTATAGTACCAGTTGTTGTGGTATTTGAACTAAGGTTTAAAGTTGCACCACTACAAATAGGACTATTATAACTAGCAGTTGGCTTGGCAGGTGTTTGATTTACTGTAACTGCTACTGTGCCAGCAGCAGAAGTGCAACCTGCTAAAGTTGCTGTTACACTATATGTTCCAGTTGCAGCTGTTTGCACATTAGTAATACTGGGATTTTGATTGTTACTTGAAAAACTATTTGGGCCAGACCAAGAATATGTAGCACCAACTGTTGTAGTGCTTGATGTTAAATTTAAAGCACTGCCACTACATAAAGGCGAATTGCTACCTACTGTTGGTGTAGCAGGAGGATTAGGGTCTGATAAACTAACAGGACCAACTGGATTAGAAAAACAACCACTAGCAGAAACTTTTATATTATCATAAACACCAGAACCTAAACCAGTAATTGTTATCATTCCACCAGCAGCAATTTTATTAGTAATTGTTATTGTAGCCCCACCATTTTTTGTATAAGTAATTGTATAAGATGTACCATTAACTAAACCAGTTAAATCTATAGAACCATCTGTAAAAGTACATTGTGATGGATTATGAGGAAATGCTGCAGCTATTGCAGGAATTGGTTTAATAGTGATTGTCTTTGATGCAGTATTAGTGCCACATACGTTGGTAACATCAAGGGTTATATTTTGATTGCCACTAGCAGTAAAAATAATATTTGTTGGTGATGCTAGGGTAGATGTTAATGGATTGCCATTTTGAAAACTCCAACTATAAGTTAAGTTTGTTGCATAGCAACTTACAGTTGCAGTTGGTGCTGCACTATCTCCCAAACAAATTTGTGAAGGTGATAGATTGATTGAAACAACTGGCTTTCCTTTTACTGTTATTGTTTTTGAAAAAGTTGTAGAAGTACAAGTGGTGCCTTTTATGGTTGTTTGCAAACTAATAATATAGGAACCTGCCGTACTAAAACTTAATACTGGATTCGCAGAAGTATCTGATGTGCCACTGATAAAACTTGGCAGCACAGCATTAACACAGCCACTGGTATTTGTTGGAGCAATAGTCCATTTATATTGATTACTGCTACACAATGGTGTGTTGGATGTACTTGTAAAACTTAGATTTTCTCCTACACATAAACTGTCTTTTGGTGTGGTGAAAGAGGCTGTGGGTGTAGGATTGACGCAGATGGCTTTTGTTAGGGTATCATTCCCACAGCTTCCATACATAATTAAGCTAAGTGTATATGTACCTGGTGAAGTAAAAGTTATTGCTAAATTATTTGAACCCCAAGTACTTTGACTATTATTCGGAGTTGAATTTCCCAAAGAGCCAGATGTTATTGTATAACCACTATTTGGTGTTAAAACCCAATTTCTTTTCGTGGTAGAATCACAATTCCCATTATTGTCAACAGCTACAGCATTTAAAGATTGGTTAACAACATTAATAGTTTTGTTTATGCATATATTAGAATCTGATAAACTGAATAAACTTCGAGGCTTTTTATTGGTGGTAATTGGTTCAATTTGAGTGATAGATTTTCCGCATTGGTTAGTAGCAGTTATTTTAACATAGTAAGAAGATGGAATTGAACCACCAGTCGCACCACAAGAAGTATTCGTAAAATTATGAGTATAAAACGCAGGTAAATTATTAGTTAACGTATCATCAGAAGTTCCATCATTTTTGTTAAAAACATAAACAGTTCCAG
>CANGOT010000277.1 GCA_947455425.1 Chitinophagaceae bacterium
CTGGTGAATTGATAGTAATTGATTGTTTACTAAAATCATTTCCAGAAGCAGTGCAGGTAATTGTTTTACTTGTACCTGTTAACGCTATAGAATTAGAAGAACCAGCAGATGAACCCTTAGTAATTCCTCCAGTTCCTGAAATATTTATATTACCACCAATTGTTAAAGTTCTTGCACTAACTGTGTTATCAATTGTCAATAAACCTGTACCTGATATTGTTAAATTTCCATTGATAGTATTTGATGAAGCAATAGATGGTTGACCCGTTATAAGTAAATTGTTATAGGTATTGGTAGGAATTACTTGAGTAACACCGCTCCCATAAAACTCCACAGTTCCACTACCAAAAGTAAATCCAGTAGGAATTGGCGTTGTAGTAAGGTTAGCACTCCTCAGAGTGCCGTTAACAGTGGGAACACTCGTAATAGCAAACGAATATGTGGAACAATCTAAAACTGAATTAATTGTTAATACAGCTGAGCCCATAGAAGCATTGCCTCCTAACAAAACTGTTGGAGATGTAGTAGGAGAAGTTGTTCCAACATTCCAATTAATACTATTGGATATTGTACCTCCATTTTGTGTGAAATTTTGTGTTCCTGAAGATTTGTTAAAATTAAGATTTGCCGTAATCGTAGAAGATCTTTTTATTGTGCTAGATACACCCATTGTTACATCTCCTGCTACATTTAAGGTAGCCACAGAAGTAGCGAAAGATGAGGTAGCATTAAAATCTAATATTCCCGAGTTGCTAAGGGTTACAGAACCAGATACGTTAACAATAGAAGTAACTGCAGCTTGATTAACACTTGCATAAGCACCACCTGTTATTGCAAGTGTACCACCAGAAATAGAAATATTAGCAATATTTGCGGTATAATTTCCTAGTGGCGTTCCAATACTAGAATCAGACGAATACATTAAACGTAAGTTATTTCCTGATCCAGTATTAATAACAGATAGTGTACCATTTACTGTTGTTAAAGTTCCAGCTAAATTTCTACCACTCGTCTGATTAGGGCAATTCCAAGTAAAATTATAAAAAGATTGGTTTAGACCCGTTGGAGTTGTTCCAGCTGTACCAGTAATTAAACAAGTACTATTTGTTGCCCAAGTTGAACTAGGAATAATGCCGGAATTAATAGAGTGTTCATAAGTTCCTGTTCCGCTAACATATAAAACACTATTCCCAGTCCCACCACCAGTTATTGTTACTGAACTACTCTGACGTAAAAATCCATTTACAATAATAGAATCAGGTGCATTTGAAGTATTGCTAGTGAATGTTAAATTGTTTTTTAAAACTAATCTTGCATTAGAGTTAATTATTAATTTTTTATTCCCTGCAGTTGTTATGGTTAAATTACCAGCTGTAATCACACTATCTGCTGTGTTTGCAATTGTAAGATTCCTAAATGTTCCAGTTGGCAAGTTTTGTGTTGTATTTCCATTCATTGTAACATCCAGCGTACCAGAGGTATTAGATGTGCTGAAAGAAGTATTACCACCAGTTCTTACTAGGTTTCCTTTTATATTAATTAAATTAGTTCCAGAATTTGCACTTTGTAATACCGTTGTATTAGTAGTGCCTACTACAGTTAAATTATTAAAAGTCAGAGAACCTCCTGCTGAATTGCTAATACTAACAGTATTTGAAGCTACATCAATAACTGTTGAATTCACCACACCACCACTCCCATTTACAAAGTTTAAAGTACCACCACTATTTACAGCTATTGTTCCATATTGCCAGCCTAAATCAACAACTCCAGAACTTGGTGCTTGAACAGTAGCCCCATTGTTTACAGTTAAATTGTATAACCTGTATGCTGTACTTGCAGCACTACCAGCTATAGTTGTTGTTCCAAAAGCTGCTGTAACACTTAAGTCATTACCAGTATTATTATTTGGTGTTAATGTACCATTACAGGTTAAAGAAGGCGTATGCGAAGAAGTAGAGCCTAAAGTAATGGTTCTAGCACCGCCACTACTTGGCATTGTAAAAGTACTACCAGAGCCAATGAATAAAGCATTATTAACAGTAAAGCTAGATCCAACATTTACACTAAAACCTTGATTAATTGTAAAATCAAAAAAACTACCTGTTCCACTAAATGTAGATCCTGCAGTTTGATTACTGTAATAGCTTTCTTGGGAGAACGGTTTAGTGGCAGTAGTATTTGCAGTAGTACTAACTGTATAATATCTTTCATATCTAGCAGATGTACCTATAGATCCTCCTGCGTTTGCTGTTGGTGTTTGTGCATAAACAAATCCAGATGAGCTTGTAGCATAACCAAACCAATTAAATTTTGATGGTATCCCGCCTACCACAGACCAAGGAATGCTAAATTCTCTTACATTACTTGTATTATCATTATAACTTCCGAATGAAGTTGTTGCAGTATTCCACCCCCCACTACCATTGGCTGTTCGATATTCTCTGTATGAATTTTTAACGTATAGCACTATGTTAGCCCTAAAAGGAAGCAAAGCAAAATTAGTTCCATCATAAGCATTACCAACATTTGTTCCATTGGCTGCATTTGTTCCTCCATCAACAGGCGATTGTGGGTCAGAGTCTAGGTATAAAACATACCCTTCTCCAACAGTAGCGGCTGTTACTCCGACATATAAATTGGTAGCATCCCAAGTCATGTAAACAACACTACTACTAATAGTTTGTTGGTTATTACCATCTGTATGGGTACCATATTCATTTGTACCAATTGTACCATTTACTGTGGCAGTTGTGTATTGGGCTTTTAACGTTTGAGTAAATAATAGACCAATCCCAATAATTAATGTTTGTGTGATTGCCCCAAAACCCATTTTTGGCATCGATTGCAAACCGTGTAGTTGTTGTTTCATATAGCTGTTTATTTATAAATTATTTTATTCCCTAATTTATTTAATACGCTAAAAAAATGTTTTTAGTTGCGTATGCACCAAGAAACATTAGCGTTTTTTAACAATAGTTTATACAATTAAAATTTTAATTTTTGGCAACCGTTCTATAAGTCATTCGTTTGTTCGGGCAATTAATTGACACCAAAACTATTTTTTTTATGCAAACAATTACATTTTTTTATCAACTTTATTTTCTATAACGTTCTCGTAAAATTTCGAGAACGTTATAGAAAATACACAGTCTAAGAGATGGTTTAATATTTATAGAAATAATAAGACTCCAATATTTTAAATTATTGAGATCTTACTATTAAATGCCTGTGAATTTAAGCATTCATTGAAATAATTCCACAATCAATTTTTAGATTTTTTTTCTTCCCTTTAATAATGCTACTCCTATAAACTTCTTTAGTCAAGTTATCAATTGTTACTGCGTTATTGCTCAATGTTAATGCTTGTGCTATTACTTGTTTTAACATATAGGTCTGCTAGAAAACTCATCCTTCACTTATTAATATTTGAATACTTAGTTTGCTCTACCCTTTCACCGAGGATGGTATTCTTAAACAACATCAAAAAAAACAACGTTTATGCATACACTGTCATTTTCGATTTTTGCTCAATATTAATATTTGAATGCTTTTTTACTATACACAATTGTCCACCCCAATGCTTCATTTTTTCATACTAATACTTCCCAATAGCTAACTAAGGATCCGAAGCAATTTTTTGTTGCTAGGTTTCGATTTCTCATTATTACAAATTACAATTTTTACCTTTTTTTTAGGTGTTTTATCTAAGCAGAGAAAGTCTGTTCAATAATAGCAATATTTTTAAATAACTGTACTTTAAGTAGTGACCAAAAAACAAAAACCCTCGAAGTAAAACTTCGAGGGTTTTGTTGTTACTGGCTATTTTCAATTCACCAATAGCCTTTTTTTATTCTACAATCAACTTCTTGGTAGACTTTCCTTCGCTAGTAATAATACTTACCATATAAAATCCTTTGCTTAGGTTAGCAATATCAAGATTATTATTGCCCATACTCAAGGCTTTCGATTTTAC
>CANGOT010000278.1 GCA_947455425.1 Chitinophagaceae bacterium
AGAATGGGGGCATTTTAGAGCCGTGCTTGCAGAGCTAAAAAAACGTGGGCTGCAATTAGGTAAACAAAGGCGTGATGAATATGTAAATAAGCTGCTCGAGTTTCAAAGAAAAGGTGGGCATATTGATGATAGGTTTTTAGACCAAATGCTTACGATGGCTTTAATAGAAGCCAGAAGCTGTGAACGTTTTAAGCGATTGAGTGAAGGAATGAATGATGCGTACTTAAGAAGATTTTATAGAAAATTTATGGAAAGCGAGGCTGGGCATTATACTTTGTTTATAACACTTGCAGAGCATTATATGCCTAAAAATAAAGTGAGAAAACGTTGGCAGGAATGGCTGAAATATGAGGCTGAAATGATTCAGAATTTAGAAGTAAGAGGCGATAGGGTGCATTAATAGGTAAATGCAAATGTAGAAAGTTACAGAGGATAACTTGTTGAGCACTTGCTTTCACTGCTCATTAAATAACATTGTGCTTCATCGCATCTATTTGTTGTTTGTTTCCTAATACAATCACCTTCATGCCTTCTTTTATGGTGATGGCATCATCGGGATTTATAATGAATTTTCCATCAGCTTCTTTAATGCCAATGCAATTCACTCCTGTCTTTTTCCATTCCATAATTGTACGCAGGCTTTTATCTCTGATATCAGGGGGTAATTGATTATAGTCAACACTTTCAATATTAATACTTTCACCTTCTTCGCCAGTTAAAAGTTCAATAAATTCAATAACAACGGGCTTGCTTATTTGAGTGGCCATAAAAATTCCACCCAATAATTCCGGCATACTAATACTATCCGCACCAGCAGTTTTAAGCTTATTGATAGATGTATGACTACTGGCCCTACTTACAATCTTTAACCCAGGATTTAATTGCCTTGCAGATAAAACTACAAATACGTTTTGTGCATCGTTGGGTAAGGCACAAATCAGGCTTTGGGCTTTTTCGATACCAGTTTTGCGAAGTACTGCATCATCTGTGGCATCGCCAATTACATGCAGCACGTCTTTGCCCTCATACTCTCTCCATAATTCAATCATTTCTGGTCTACTATCTATGGCAATAAAATCTATTTTATGTGCTAACAATGTTCTTGCAGTTTGCTGGCCATTTCTACCAAATCCACAAATAATAACATGTTGTTGCAATTGATTCACTTGCTTCATAAGTTTTCTGTTTTTAAGGTAACGTTGCATTTCACCACTTGCAATGTATCGTGTAATAGATGCGAACGAGTAGGTAAATAAGGTAAAAGATGTGATTATAAATCCAATATTAAATATTCTGCCCCAAGTGCTAAGAATGCGTGTTTCGCTATAACCAATTGTAGTAACTGTAATTACTGTCATGTATAAAGCGTCGAAGAAACTAAAACCTTCAATTAGCATAAAGCCGCTTATACCCAACAACATAATTATGAGTACAACAAAAAACCAAAATGCCAGTGGATGAATTTTTTTTAACACAACGCAAATTAATGAAAATGCTAGCTTGTTTATATGATTAAATATTTTTCACACCGCTCAAACTATATATTTGCTTTTTTTATAACTATGACAATACATCACGAAGGTTACAGAACCATTGGAATCACAGCATTAGTTTTTGGTATTCTTAACATCTTATCATTCAATTTTCTGAGCAATAAATTGCCTTGGCTAACTATCTGTATTTTTGTTATTACCCTGTTTTTATTATTGTTTATTATCTCTTTTTTCAGAGTTCCAAACAGAAAGTTAACAATTGATGAATCTAAAATCATTTGCCCGGCAGATGGAAAAGTTGTGGTGATAGAAGAAGTAATTGACGAGGAGTTTTTTAAAGGAAAATGCCTGCAAGTAAGCGTGTTTATGAGCCCAGCTAATGTGCATCAAAACCGTCACCCTATGAGTGGGGAAGTAATTTATAATCAATATCACAAAGGAAAATATTTAGTAGCCTGGCATCCTAAAAGCTCTACTGAAAATGAGCGTTGGAGTGTTGCAGTTAAAAATAAATACGGTACAATTCTATATAAACAAATAGCTGGAGCTTTGGCAAGAAGAATTTGTAACTACACAAAAGTTGGGCAACAAGCTAAACAAACTGAAGAATATGGCTTTATAAAATTTGGTAGCAGGGTAGATGTTTTGTTGCCTATAGGCACTAAGGTAAATGTGCAGTTAAATCAGGTAGTGCAGGGTGGTGTAACTGTTTTAGCAAGCTGGGTTTAAAAATTTAACATTTTTTTTGTGATGTTGTATTTACAAAATCCCTACTTTGCAGTTTCAAATTTAAAATTATTTAGTATGAAAAAATTATTGGTATTAGCTACAGCAGCTTTTTTAGTTACTGGTGTTGCATTTGCAGGTGATGGTAAAGAAAAAAAATGCGACAAAAACAAAAAAGAGTGTTGCAAAAAAGGTGGTAAAAAAAGCTGCTGCAAAAAAGATGGTAAAAAAGAAGAAAAAGCTGAAGAAAAAGCAGAAGCTCCAAAATCTTAGTATGATTCTTCTAAACGAAAAAAGTGTTAGTCCGGTTTGGGCTAACACTTTTTTTATGCCATTTCTTTACTGATTAGAACCTTGAAATAGTAGGTGTTTTTTGGGTAAATAAAAGGTTATAACGGTCTTCTAAAGACCTGTAACCTCATCAATTTGTATTTGTAGAATAAGCTCGAATGTAGCATCATGAAGAAAAACAACTAAACCAAAGCCCACGGCAAATAAAATGAACCATTAATGCTATTAACAGTTTTACGAATCCAAAGCAAACTTCAACCTTTTCTTCTTTGAAAGGGCTGATGACCGTTATATCCGGAAACCTAACCCCGATATTCCTTTTTTATACTGTTTTATTACCAACTGCCTACCCAAATTGCTTGTTGTGCCTTTTGCACTATGTCATCATTATGCTTAGTCGTATTGTAAATAGATGTATATTTGGTCTATCATTCGTAAAACCTTCGCTAAACCAACGCTTATCCTTCGGTCATCCTTCGCTAATCCTTCGCTTAAAGTTTATATTGCTTGTATCTATCTTATATCACTATTCAAGGTTGTTTGTAATAAAAATTTATAGCATGATGTATTGTGATTAAAAAAGGTTGCCTTGTATATAGTAGTTTGTATGTTTTTTTTTGAGCATATAGAAACATAAGATCACATATGCTAATACTGAAAATTCTTTTGGGTTATGATGTGGTTGATCATTTTATTGCAAATAAGAGCGTGTTGCATATAGATAAAAAAGCCCCATCATAAAACGAGGGGGCTTAAAGTAACAACAGTAAACAGTTAACTATTGTAGTGTTTTTGTTTGGAGTATGTATTTCTTTTAAGGACGCTAGCTTCAAGAGCTTTGCAAAGATACCTTGCTATAAAAACCCCTTGGTTGTTTTTGCAACATGAAGACTTTTTTTAGAAAATTATGCTAAAGATGCAGTAGTTAAACAAGCACAATACAGCACTTCTCACAAGCTTCTATCCTCAATATTTTTTTGTAATTTGAAATAATGTGTTATTTTTACACTCTTGATAAGAGTGCCCTAACTATAAAATTGTAAACGATTGCGTTGAGGCTTCAAAATTTTGTTATACAAAATAACCATATGTTTTCTCAATTTGTAAGTTCAAAGTTTATTAATAACTATTAAAATTTCCGTATGAAAAAGTTTCTACTTGTTAGTGTTTTAGTATGTTTTGTCGCTGTAGTATGTTTTTCTCAAACAACATATTCTTGGCGTAACGATCAAAACCCGGGTAATAATGCTTCTTGGCTTAGTACGTCTCCTTATTATTTTTGGAACGGTTCGGGAGCTATTCCAGGCGGTGCAGAAATATTGTTTTTTGATGGAACAGCTGGTCCTATAATGACTAATAATTTAACTGCTACCAATCGCTATAGAATAACTTTTGGTTCAACAAATAGTCCTGCAGCAAGAACAATTAATGGTAGTACTACCAATAACTTTTACGACTACAG
>CANGOT010000279.1 GCA_947455425.1 Chitinophagaceae bacterium
ATATCAACTAAAACGCCTGTATGTAAACCGGTTCCACTAATTCTAGCAATGGCACCAAGTGTGTGCTGTTTGTCTGGGTTAAATTTTATATCCATTTTATTAATTTCTTATTTGGAAGATTTTAAATTGACTACTCGAAATCATTTAAACAAGCTCTCCTTCTAAATCATAGTCGTAAGCCTTGGTAATTTTTACATTTACAAATGTTCCTGGTTGCAATTTTTTTTCTGTATTTACGACAACCTCATTATCTACTTCTACGCTATCAAATTCAGTTCTGCCCAAGTATCTGCCAGCTTCTTTTTTATCTATTAACACCTTTAGAACTTTACCAACATTTTCTTCATTTCTTTCTAAACTGATTTCTTGCTGAACTTCCATTATTTCTTGTGCTCTTCTTTCTTTTTCTTCAGATGGAATATTATCTTCAAGATCATAAGCACTTGTATTTTCCTCATGACTATATTGAAAGATTCCGACTCTATCAAACCGATGTTTTTGTAAAAAAGTTTTCAATTCTTCCACATCTTCTAAAGTTTCTCCAGGAAATCCGGTAATCAGCGTAGTTCTGATGCAAATATCTGGAACTGCTGCACGAATATCATCAATCAACACATCCATTTCCTCACGAGTAATATTTCTTTTCATTGCTTTCAACATATTGTTGCTAGCGTGTTGTAAAGGAATATCTAAGTAGTTACAAATATTGCTTCTTTCTCGCATTACATCCAAAATATCCATTGGAAATTTGTGTGGATAAGCATAATGCAATCTTATCCATTCTAGTCCTTTTATATCAGCTAAAGCATTTAAGAGTTTTGGGAGTTCTCTTTGTTTGTAAATATCCAAACCATAATAAGTAAGCTCTTGTGCAATCAGCATTACCTCTTTAACACCTTTGGCAACAAGACTTTCAGCTTCTGCAACAATTTGTTCAATGGTTTTACTAACGTGCTTTCCACGCATTAATGGAATAGCACAAAAACTGCAGGTTCTATTGCAACCTTCACTGATTTTTAAGTATGCATAATGTTTTGGAGTAGCTAAAAGACGTTCGCCTAATAAATCTTTTTTATAATCTGCATTAAATTCCTGAAGAATAAAAGGCAATTCTAAAGTGCCAAACCAGGCATCAACTTCGGGAATTTCCTTGGCTAAATCTGTTCTATATCTTTCACTTAAACAGCCAGTAACAAATACTTTATCAAGCTTCCCCTTTTTTTTCAAGGCCACTTGGTCTAGAATAGTGTTTACACTTTCTTCTTTGGCTTTGTCGATAAAGCCACAAGTATTTACAACTACAATATTATGGTCAAGTTTTGTGTTTTCGTGTATTACATCAATTTCATTAGCTAATAGTTGACCACTCAACACTTCGCTGTCTACAAGGTTTTTACTACACCCTAATGTAATAATATTAACTTTATTTTGCTTTAACGACTTTACTTTCATAAAGCAGCGAAGTTAATGGTTGAGACTTAATAGTTATTATCTAGAAGTTTATTTATACCTATTTCTTACGTTTATTGAAGTTATATCGTGCACCTAATTGAAGTCCCACAGAACACATTTTTGTTCCGCCATTGCCAATATCTTGAATTGGCAATTGAATGTATGGCTCGGTAATAAATACAAAATTCTTATTTATGGGAAGTTGATAACCTAATGCAAAGTTCATCAAACCCAGTATAGACTGTGTATTAGAAAAATTTTGTTGTTTGGTATAAATAGTTCCATTGTGATCAATTGTTAAAACATAATTTTCTTTGGGCATAAATAAGGTAGAAAAACCAGCAATGACATATAATCCATTATTTTCTCTATCTGAGAACTGATATTTAAGATTGATTGGAATATCGATTACAGAAACATCAGCACTTGCCCTTTTAAAAAACTTGGCAGATGATGAAGGTGTTATTGGATATAAGTACTGATCTTTTTTAACTGAGAAACTTTTCTGACCAACCAATACTCCTGTTTGAATGCTTAGATATTTAGAAATGTTATAACCTATAGCAAATTGAAATTGAGGGGCACTCAAATCGAGCCTTGGATTACTAACATAGCCAATATTATTACCAATTAAAGCTGTTACATACCAATTACTTGTAGGCACATTCCTTCTCGCAGTTAAAAACTCACAATGACAAGCCTCGGCTTTTTCTCTTGCAATGGCTTCACGTTCTAATTCTGTGGCTCTTGTGTTAATTGCTGTTTTATTTTCTTTGGCTGCTTTATCCAAATCAAGAATATAATGATTATGCATAGGCAGGTTTGTAGAGGTATAATAATTCTCTGTTGTTTTAGAATCTACAAGAGAAGAAATATAATTTATATCATCGGCTACTTTATCATTCACTAACCCAGGCTTAACACTGCTTTGTTTATTTGGAACATTTTTAGGTATCTGTATTCCAGATTTTGCATTAATATCATTATTAATTTTAGTGGAATTTGAATGAGTAGTACTTTGATTCAAAGTCTTAACGGTATTAGATTTCAAATCGTTTATTGGCTTACGATCCTCATTACTTTTAATTTTGGAATTAGTTTTTACAGACGGATTAATCAGATTGTTTTTTGTTAAATTTACTTTATTTGACTTCGATGTTGAATTTACTTGTACTGTTTCATTTTCTTTGACAATTGGGTTCTCTTTTATTATATTCTCTTTGTTTGATTTGTTTGAATTTTTGTTTAGGTCTAAAGCAATTTCGTTATTCGTTTGTTGTTGAGATATTGGGGCATTGTTTTTAAAAACCAAATAAGCCCCTGATGCTGTAACAATTATTAATAAAAAAAGCCATTTCCAGAATCCGATTTTTTTCTTTTGTTTATGTTCACTATTTAATTTTTGCTCCATAAAATCCCAAGCTTCCTCGTTGAAAGGCAACTCAAAATCAATAGCCGCATTTTTGAAAGCAGAATCGAATTTCTCAATTTCCCTTAAGTTGTTCATAGTGCCTTATGTTTTTTTTCCATCAGTTTAATAATATTCATTCTAGCCCTAAGTAAATTTGATTTTGATGTATTTACCGAAATATTCAATTGTTTTGCAATTTCATCGTGTGAAAATCCATCAATTACATACATATTAAAAACCATTCTATACATTGGTGACAATTCTTGAATCAATTTTAATATTTCATCATAAGATATTTTGTCGAGTGCTGTTTCCCGAAACGATTCTAAGGTTTCGGCACTTGTATCTATGCTAGAAATGGTTGGCATATTTTTATTATATTTCCTATAGTAGTCAATACTAGTATTAATCATTATTTTTTTAATCCAGGACTTGATACTATTATCTAGATGATCACTAGATTGATTAAATTTTTCTATTTGCTTAAATATCTTAATAAACCCATCATTAACAATTTCAATTAAATCATCTTTTTTAGGATTGTATCTCATACAAATAGCCGCTGAATAACCATAGAAAATTGTGTAAAAATCTCTTTGGCTACTGCGGTTCTGGTTGATACAACCTTGAATTATGATATGTAACTCACTGTTGGTAAGCAATAGATGGGTTTGTGTTTATAACGTTAAAAAAATAGAAAAGGTTGCGTTGATTTAGAAAACAGTTAAAAAGAATCGAAAATAGTAATAATCTGTTTTAATTTAACTTTAATTTGTAAAAAATATTGTAAGTGAAAACAGTTTTGTTCGCTAGAGATATGGCTTTATTAACTAAAAGATTAGCTTATCAGATAATTGAGAACTCATCTTTTCAAGATGAGATAATAGTAATAGGCATTCAGCCGAGAGGTGTATTTTTTAGTGATAAAGTAGTGGCACATTTGAAAGAACTTACTGACCGAAAAGTAAGTTATGGTAAATTGGATATTACTTTTTATAGGGACGACATAAGAAAATCGCTACACATACCCAATAAAACAGAGATATCTTTTAATATCGAAAACAGAAAAGTTATTATTATAGACGATGTTTTATACACTGGTAGA